>JAYUXE010000096.1:0-2549 GCA_043753165.1 Archangiaceae bacterium
TATCGCCTCGCCAACGCGTGCAAGGCGATGCATAGACGTCGATCTCTAACCCCACGGAAGACCCTTCAAATGAAAGCCACCCTGCTCGCCGCCCTGCTCACCTCGACCCTCGCGTTCGCCGCCGACCTGAAGCCCGGCCAGGAAGAAGCGAAGGCCGCTTTCGACAAGCAGTGGAAGTCGCTGCTCGCCGACATCAACACCGCTTGCGGCACCAAGCTCGACGCCGTGAAGACGGACTTCGAAAGCTACGAGAAGAAGAACTTCACCCGCGCCTCGCCCGGCACCGTCTGCAGCACGCTGAGCTACGCGATGATTCAGACGTGCAAGTCCGAGCCGTACAAGAAGGCCGTCGTCGCCAAGGTGAAGAACCTGTCGTGCCTCTTCACGGGCTCGAACAAGGACACCAAAGACGGAAAAGAGAACCTGACCCTCGATGGCGACACGCTGACGCTGCGCCTCGACCAGGATCGTACGGCCTCGGGCGTCGCCGTGCAGACGCTGAAAGAAGCGCTCGACAAGTAGTCGGAAGCGCCGTTACGGTGGCTGCCGTTCACCGGTTCGGCTCCCAAGGCCCCGGTGGACAACAGGGTTCGTATCTTCCTGCTCCCACTCGAACACGCAGTCTCAAAGCGCTGAGCACTCAGCGCTCGCCCTCCAATGACCGAGCACGATCAGCAGCCCGACCCGAAAGAACCCGAAAGCTCCGCACCCGTGGGTGATGACGGAGGCGGCGACGACGACGGTGGCGATGACGGCCCGGACGATGGTCCCGAAGGCGGTTCAGAAAACGGAGGCTCGGCGCAGGCAGGTGGCGCTGGCGGAGGTCAGCCGTTCGGCCAGCCCGGCCAGCCGGGGCAAAGTGGCCGCAAGCGCCGCCGCCGCCGCCGTCGCAAGGGCAACCCGGTGCTCTTCACGCCCGAAGGCCAGGCGTACCGCATGGTCACCCAGCCCGACGGTGCCCAGTCGCAGGTGTTCCTCACGCCGCAGGAAGTCGAGCAGTACAAGCAGCGCATCGCGCAGCAGCAGCTTCAGCAACAGCAGCAACAACAGCAGCAGCAGCCGCGGCCTCCGGGTCAGCCGGCGCCCGCCGCGGCGGTGCAGGTCGTCGAAGGCGTGCTCGACACCGAAGTGAAGGGCCCCAACGCGTTTCTGCGTCAGCTCAAGCGCAACCTGCTCGCGTCGCCCGAAGACCCCGAGATCCCCAAGAACCTCGTGCAGAAGCTGCGCCTGCGCACCGGCCAGTTCCTCTCGGCCCAGGCACAGATGCGCGGCCCCAAGGGCTTCATTCAGCGGGTCGACACCGTCGACGGCATGCCCGTCGAACAGGCCACCCGCCTGCCGCACTTCCAGGACCTCACGTCCATCGACCCCGTCGAGCGCATCAAGCTCGAGCATGTGCACAACGAGTACCTGACCCGGGTGCTCGACCTCGTCGCGCCGCTGGGCAAGGGCCAGCGCATGTTGATCACCGCGCCTCCGAAGACGGGCAAGACGATCATGCTGCAGCGCATCGCGCAGGCGGTCTTGAAGAACCACCCCGAGATTCACGTGATGGTGGTGCTGATCGACGAACGGCCGGAAGAAGTCACCGACATGAAGCGGAACATCAAGGCCGAGATTCTCGCCTCGAGCTCCGACCGACCGACGCCCGACCACCTGCGCATCGCCGAGCTCGCCCTCGAACGCGGCCGGCGCCTCGTCGAGTCCGGCAAAGACGTGCTGATTCTGCTCGACTCGATCACCCGGCTCGCGCGCGCCTTCAACAAAGAAATCGAATCGTCCGGCCGCACCATGAGCGGCGGCGTCGATTCCCGCGCCCTCGAACGCCCCAAGCGTCTCTTCGGAGCGGCCCGCGCGACCGAAGAGGCCGGCTCGCTGACCATCATCGGCACCGCGCTCATCGACACCGGCAGCCGCATGGACGAAGTGATCTTCGAAGAGTTCAAGGGCACGGGTAACTCGGAAGTCACCCTCGACCGCCTGCTCGCCGAAAAGCGCATCTGGCCTGCGGTGAACATCGCGCAGTCAGGCACGCGCAAAGAAGAGAAGCTCTTCACGATGAAGGAATACGAGAAGGTGAAGAAGCTGCGGCAGATGCTCTTCTCGGTGAAGCCCGTCGAAGCGATGGAGGCCCTGGTCAAGCGCCTCGGCCGCTATACGTACAACGACGAATTTCTCGACGAGTTGTAGAGTCTCGCCGCAGATGATCTCGGGCTCGGGACGCTGCTTCTACCACCCCGATCGCGCGGGGCTCGGCATCTGCGTCGAGTGCCGCAACGTCATCTGCGTCGAGTGCACCACCCAGTTCGAAGGCATCAACCGCTGCGCGAAGTGCCTGGCCGCGCGGCTGTCGTCGGCGCAGAAGATCGTCGCCCGTTCCGAGTGGGGCGCAGGCAACGTGGTCTTGATGCTGCTGTCGGTCGCCTTTCTCTTCGGCTCCTTCTTCGCGCTCGCCCAGCTCTTCAAGTCCTGACCGATGGCCGCCCCCGCCCTGGAGCTCAAGCCGAGGCAGACCGTCGCCCTCTTCGATGCGGCCCTGCGGCTCTGCG
>JAYUXE010000097.1:0-6079 GCA_043753165.1 Archangiaceae bacterium
TGGACGGTGCCCGAGCGCGCGGCCGAGACCGTCGAGCTCTACCGCTACTGGTCGAAGCTTCACGCCGCGATGGTGCCGTTCTTCTTCTCGCTGGCAGAAGACGCGTACCAGAAGGGCGGCGCCCCCATCATGCGCCCCGTCGGTGACACGCCCGCCGCGTGGAAGGACGATTGGCGGTTCGGGGTGGGCGAGGCGCTGCTGGTGGCTCCGATTCTGAACGACACGGGCATTCGCGATGTCGCGCTGCCCGCGGGCAGTCGGTGGGTGGACTGGTGGGATCCGACGGGCGCTCCGATTGCCGGCGGCACGGTTCTGCCTGCGTATGACGCGACCGACCGCCGCCGCATTCCTCTGTTCGTGCGCGAAGGCGCGTTGATGCCGCTGGACGTCGTCGACGACGTGAATGGCCTCGGCACCGCCGCTTCGAAAGGCAGGCTGACGCTGCTCGCCTACCCGGCCGCGGGAAAGACGACCTTTCGCAACTGGGACGACGACGGCGGCTTCGTCGAATACACGCTGTCGAGCGCGGGCCTCGTCATCCCCGAAGCAAAGAACGGCGCGGTGGTGAAGCTGTGGACGCCGACGCCAATCACCGCAGTCGCTTCACTGACGAAAGCCGCCTCGCGCGCCTCGCTGGACGCGGCGGAATCGGGCTGGTTCGCCGAGCCCGGCAGCCGGTACGCGTGGATCCGCCTGCCGCCCACGACCACCGCTGTGACAGTGACCTGGACTCAGTAGTTGACGGTTGAACAGCGGTCGGGTTGGTTCCGCCCGCTATTTTAAAACCCCACCCTGGAGTCCCCATGAAGCTTCGTTACTCGCTCGTCCTCGCCACCCTCGCGCTCTTCTCTTCGGGCTGCGCCAGCAAGTTCTTCATCCAGAAGGACGCGTACACCAACGTGAAGAAGGTCGCGGTCGTGCAGCACGCCATCAACCCGCACTTCCTGCTCGGCACCGCGAACTCGGAAGACGCCAAGACCAAGACGATCGACAGGAACTTCGAAGTCATCACCAAGGAAATGTCGCAGGCCTATTCCGTGATGCCGATGGCCGAGATGACGGCGAACGCGGGCTACACGGGCGCGGGTGGCAAGCCGGCGTGGGACGGCTTCTATACCGGCAAGGGAATGCAGTACTTCTCGGCCGACGAAGACACGCTGCGCGACGCGATCATCACGCCCGACGCCGCGAAGAAGCTCTGTGAAGCGCTGGCCGTCGACGGCGTCCTCGCGATCTACGAGAGCTGGGGCGTCGAACAGTACGCGCTCGGCTTCCGCGCGAAGTCGAAGAACGGCTACATCATGAACCTCTTCGACAAGAACGGCACCAAGGTCTGGAGCGACGTCGTCATGGGCGTTTCCGAAGAAGGAATGCCGATGGCCGCCGGGGTCATCTCGTCCGACGTCGATGGCTACGTGCTCAACAACGGCCAGGCGTTCACCGCCGCGCTGAAGGAAGCCAGCGAGCACATCGCGAAGTAAGTCGCCTTGGGTTCAAGCCGCGACGGCCACCTCGACCTGGGGTGGCGTCGCGCGCACCGGGTCGTCGCTGTGCTCGGGGACAATCACCTTCACCGCGCCCGGCACCACGTGAATGTCGACGAACTTCGAGTCGCCCTCGAGCTTTCCGTCGATGCGCAGCTTCCGTTCACCCATCGCAAACCGGATGTGCTTCGCGCGCTTCACGAACAGCGGCGGCGGTTCGGGCGTTTCATTGCGGCAGAGCGCTTCCATGTACGCGAGCAGGTTCGGGCGATCATCCGGCGTCGCCAGCACCACGTCGAACTGCCCGTCTGACGGGTCCGCCGACTTCGAGAGGTGTAGGTTCGGGCCGAGCATCCCCGCGTTCATGATGTCGATCATCACGTAGTCGCCCGAGAAGTTGTGGCCGTCGATCGCGATGTCCCAGTGCCGCGCCTGGTGCTCGCGCAGGTAGTTCGTCAGCACTTCGCGCGCGCGTTCTGGCGTCTTGTCGCCTTCTTCGATCGCCACGCTCAGCGCGTCGCAGAACCAGCCGACCCCCGCGCTCTCGCAGAAGAACTTCGTGCCCCAGCTGCCGACCACGGCGCCGAGATCCAGGTTCCGCATGCGCGGCTGTGCGAGGGCCGAGATGAGGTGGGGAATGTGCCGCGACGCCCCCAGCGCACGACCCAGGTTGTTCGCCGTCCCCAACGGCAAGACGAGCATCGGCACTTCCGAATGAAGCAATCTGCGCGCGACGCTCAAGATCGTCCCATCGCCCCCGGCCGCGATCACCACGTCGCAGCCCGAACGGAACGCTGGGTCGAGCAGCTGATCCATCTCGGTGATTTCTGTCACCTCGTGCCCTGCGTATTCGAGCTCGCCCAGCAGCTCTTCACGGGACAAAAAACCGCAACCTGCATTTTCGTTGTGAACGACTGTCACGCGCATGGCCGTAACTCCTGCAGAGGGTACCGCCGAGCAACGCAATGGGCATGCCGTGGCACTGATCGTGCTCGGTAGGTCCCCATGCGAATCCTCGTGACGAATGATGACGGCGTCTTCAGCCCCGGCCTGCAGGTGCTCGCAGAGGTCGCTTCTTCCTTCGGCGAAGTTCGAATCGTCGCGCCCGACAATGAGCAGTCGTCGGTGGGTCAGGCAATCACGGCCAGCCGGCCTTTGACGTATCGCCCGACGCGCATCGGCCGCTTCGATGGTTGGCGCGTCAACGGGACGCCGGCCGACTGCGTCGCGCTGGGCATCCACAACTGGAGTCAGGTCGACGCCGTGCTCAGCGGCATCAACCAGGGCCTGAACCTCGGCACCGCGATGTGGCACTCGGGGACCCTGGCCGCGGCGAAACAGGCGGCGCTGTTCGGCGTCCTGGGCATCGCCATGAGCGCGAGCCCCAAAGAAACCGCCGCCGAGTACGACGTGCTCAAGCCGTGGGCCGCAGCGGTGCTCGAGACCCTGCTGAGCGAGAAGCGCGAGGCGCTGCTGTACAACGTGAACATCCCAACCGCTCCGCAGGGGACGAAGTGGACGAGCCAGTCGATGCGCCAGTACGACGGCAAGGTGACCCCAGGAATTTCTCCTTCCGGTCGCGCGCTTTTCTGGTTCACGGCGGTGCCCCTGGAAGGCGTGGATGCGGGCACCGACCGCTGGGCGTTGGCCGAGCACTACTGCTCGGTGACCCCGCTGAGCCTCGACCTCACCAACGAACACGCGCTCGCCGTCGCGCAGAAGACGCTGCAGTTTCGCGACGGTCACATTCCCAAAATCGCAAACCCGCCCGCCGATATCGACACGGACACTGGCGAAATCATCGATGCGCCCGTCTCGACCGCCAGCGTCCAGGCGCCTGTGGGAAGCGGCAGCACGACGGAATCCCCCAGGTTCAGCGCCACGATGAAGGCGTCGCGTTCGTAGATCAGCACCTGCCCGTCGGCGCGCGCTTTGCCGGGCGTGTTGGGGGCGATGCGCTTTCGCATCGCGATGAGCTGGCGGGTGAAGCGAATCATCTCGTCATGCGGCGCCGACCCGCGTTCTGACCAGTCGAGCTTGCTCTTGTCGAACGTGGCTGGCGCCTGCGGGTCACTGACGTGCTCGGGCAACGCCCCACGGCCGACGAGCTCGCGTTTGCGGCCTTCGGTCGTCGCGCGGGCCACTTCCGGGTCTTGATGGTCGGTGAAGTAGAGGAAGGGTGTCGACGCGGCCCACTCTTCGCCCATGAACAACATCGGCGTCATCGGCGACAGCATCACCAAAGCCATCGCCGCTTTTGCCTTTTCGATTCCAACCAGGTGCGAGAGCCGCCGGCCCCGCGCATCGTTACCGACCTGATCATGCGTCTGCGAGTACGCGAGCAGCCGCTTCAACGGAGCGGGCTTCAGCGGCCCGCCGTGTTCCCTGCCCCGCCACTTCGACAGCTGGCCCTGGTACACGAACCCTTCTTCGAGCGCGCGCGCGACCAGGGCCAACGGCTCGTCCGCGAAGTCGCTGTAGTAGCCGTGGGTCTCGCCCGACAGGGCGGTGCGAAGCGAATGATGAAGGTCATCGCTCCACTGCGCGTGCATGCCGTAGCCCTGGTCTTTGAGGTCCCGAATGATCTTCGCGTCGTTGAGATCACTTTCGGCGATCAACACGCCGGGCCAGTGCGCGGCGGTCAGGTCGCGTGCGAGCTGCTCGAGCAGGTGAACGTGCGAACGATCAATCAACGCGTGCACCGCGTCGAGCCGCAGCCCATCGAAGTGGTAGTGCTCAATCCAATGGCGGGCGTTGTCGAGGAAGAAGCGGCGCACCTCATGGCTGCCCGGGCCGTCGAGGTTGACGACGGCCCCGCCCCACTCGGTGTGAAGGTCGGCGTGGAAGTACGGCCCGAAGTGCCCGAGGTAGTTACCCGTCGGCCCGAGGTGGTTGAACACCACGTCGAGCACCATGTTCAGCCCCACCGCGTGCGCCGCGTTCACCAGACGCTTCAGCCCATCGACCCCGCCATACGCACGATGCGGAGCGAACATCGCCGTCCCGTCGTACCCCCACCCTCTCTGCCCCGCGAACGTCACCACCGGCATGAGCTCGACGTGCGTGATGCCGAGCTCTTTCAACGCCGGCAGCTTCGCGGCCGCAGCGTCGAAAGTGCCTTCGGGCGTGAACGTGCCGACGTGCAGCTCGTAGAGAATCGCGCCGTCCAGCGGCGCCGGCCGATGCGTCTCGTCCGTCCACGCAAACTTCGTGTGGTCGACCAGGAAACACGGCCCGTGTACCGACGCGACGTCTTTCGCCCGCGGATCCGGAATGGGCGCATGTCCATCGAGGCGCAGCAGGTACCCGCCCTGAATTTCGGAGGCCGGCAGATGAAACAAGCCTTCTGCGCCGGCCAGCATCGGCAGCCGCTTCTTCGAATCGACGAGCTCGACTTCGACCAACTTCGCTCGCGGGGCCCACACTTCCAACGTCTGTTTCATGAACGGCTCGACAGCAGCGCCAGCGGCAGCTTTGCAAAGAGGGAGGTGAGGGGCACGACCTGCTTCAGGCCGCGCCGTTCGTCGAGGTGGGAATCGAACTGTCCTTCAGGCACTCGCACGCCGGTGCTTTCCCAGTTCTTTCCCGGCCAGCGCGGCACGACGGCGACGGCGCGGCTGCCATCGTGGGCGACACGCGAAAAAGCGACCACGGCTTCGGCCTGAGGGCCCGTGACTTCCAGCGGCTCGTACGCGGCCTTCGCATCGAAGAGCTCGGGGCGTTCACGGCGCAGGGCCAGCGCCCGACGTGTGACGAAGAGCTTGGTCAGCCCCACGTCGTCCTCTTCCAGCGGTGGCACCGTCGAGGCGGCGATTGCCTGCGCGCGCGCGAGCCAGTCGACGGGCGAACGGTTGTCGGGGTCGACCAACGAGAAGTTCCACAGCTCGGTGCCCTGATAGAAATCGGGCACCCCGGGGCCTGCGCACTTGAGCAGCACCCACCCGAGGGAAACCGCGCGGGCCCGCGGCATCAGCAAACGAACGAAGCCGTCGATGAGCCCGCGCACCGCGTCGTCGGCCACCACCGCCGTGGCGAACGAGGCCAGGGCCGCGTCGTACTTCTCGTCGGGGCGCAGCCAACTGGTCTTGATCTTCGCCTCGCGGGCCGACTTCTCAAGCGCGGCATGAAGGCGTTCGGGCGACAGCGGCCACGCACCCACCAGCAGCTGCAGCGCCGTCATCCGCAGCTTCGCGTCGGGCAGGCCGTCGACCAGCAACTTCTCGGTGAGCGCGAAGAAGTGCCGCGCGAACGCCGCAAATTCCTTCGGCTGCTGAGACATCGCCAGCAACCGCGCCCGAACGTCCGCGCTTCGCTTGCTGTCGTGGGTCGAGCTCGCGTTCAGCCGGTGTGGCCAATGGTAGTTCTGCCCTTCACAGTGCGCGGTCGCGTGGCGCAGCAGCAGGCCCAGCGACCGCCGAGCGACCGGATACGGATGCTCGAAGTACCGCACCGTGAAGACGGCCCCCTCGCGCGCGACCTTCACCTGCTTTGCCGCCAACACCTGGCTCAAGTGCTCGCCGAGCACCGGCAACAGCACGACGTCTTTGAGGCGCGGCTCGGGCGGATCCCAATCGACGTCGGAGGCATGCGCCCAG
>JAYUXE010000098.1:0-6074 GCA_043753165.1 Archangiaceae bacterium
TCAGTTGAACTTGCGGAAGACGGGCTTGATCGCCGGGCCGACGAGGAACTTGTCGACGCCCTGGTCGAGCGCCTTCTTGTAGACGGCGAGGCTGGCGTCGAGGGCGCGCTCGGTGGCGGCGAGCTCGGCGTCGCCATGGCGCCAGGACAACGCGATCCACGGCATCAAGACGCCGTTGCGAATCATCTCTTGCGAGAACAGCGTTCGCAGCGCCAGCGACGGCTTTCCTTCGGCATCCAGCGTCGCGTACAGCGGCGAGCAGGGGATGCCCGCAGCCTTGAAGCTGTGCCCGACGCCGTGGCTCGCGGCGACCTTGTTCATCAACGCGACGAGCCGTTCGCCGTAGCTCCAGAGATGCTCGACGACCTTCTCGCGCTGCATGAAGCCAACGGTCGCGACAAAAGCCCCGAGTCCGCTCATTTCGGCGCCGTGGGTAGTCGACAGCAGGAACATGCGCTCACGGCCTTCGAACTCGATCGAGCCGAGCTCCATGATTTCGCGGCGTCCTGCAATGCACGCCACCGAGAAGCCATTGGCCATCGCCTTGCCGAACGTGCACAGGTCGGGCGTCACGCCGTACAACTTCTGGGCACCCTTCATGTGCCATCGGAAGCCCGTGATCATTTCGTCGAGGACCAGGACGATGCCGTTGCGATCACACAACGTGCGAACCGCCTGCAGGTAGCCTTCCGCCGGCGCTTCCGTCGCGGCGGGCTCGAGCACCACGCAGGCAATCTTGCCCGGGTGCTTGTCGACCAGCGTCTGCAGCGAAGCAAGGTTGTTGAAGTTGAAGCTCAGCGTCTGTTCGATGGTCGACTGAGGGATGCCTTTCGGAATCGGCGTCGAGGCGATGAACCAGTCGTCGTACGAAAAGAAGGGCTGTTCGGCGCAGCGGGCCACCAGGTCACGCCCTGTGAAGGCGCGCGCGAGCTTCACGGCAGCCGAGACCGCGGTCGAGCCGTTCTTCGTGAACTTCACCATGTCGACCGAGTCGATCAGGCTCACCAGCAGCTCGGCGGCCTCGAGCTCGACCATCGAAGGCCTGGTCAGGTTGTTGCCGTTGCGGATTTGCTCGAACGCGGCGCGATCGATCTCTTCTTCTGCGTAGCCGATGTTCACGGCGCGCAACGCCATGCCGTAGTCGAGGAAGCGATTGCCAGCGGGGTCGAATACGTGGGCGCCAGAGCCGCGTACGAGGATCTCGGGCGCGTTGGCCGGGTACTGGTCGTAGCCCCTGGAATAGGTGTGTGCGCCGCCAGGAATCGCGGCCAGCAAGCGCTTCGTGTAGCTCATGGTGTTGCTCCCTTATCCAGCCCGCGATGCTTGATGATCGCCTCGACGAGCATGAAGTCGACGATGTCGTCGACCTCAGGTGATTTCCACTTGGGCACTTCGTACCCGACGGTATTCGTCTGACAGAACGTGCGCTGCTTCAACAACGGGTCGATGCGCGACACGTAGAGCGTGCCATCGAGGAAGAACCGCGGCTCGAGATCCTGGCGGCGCAGCGCGCGAAAGCCACCTTCCTGGCTCGACTCGAGCCGGCCGGCATCGTTCTTCCGAAACATGAAGGCGGGGTGCATCGATTCGGCGGCGCACACGCTGACGAGCGAGTCGGCGCCCGCCGCCACCAGTTGGCGAACGCCCGAGTCGATGTCGGCGGTGTCACGCAGCGGTGAGGTGGGCTCGAGGAGCACGAGGAGATCGAAGCGCGAGCCCTGCGCCTCGAGGAACTTCACCGCGTGTTCGACGACGTCGATCGATGTCGCCTGGTCGGACGCAAGTGACTCGGGACGAAGGAAGGGGACGCTTGCCCCGCTGGCTCGCGCGACCGCGGCAATCTCTTCACTGTCGGTGCTCACGACGACGGCGTCGAGGTGCTTCGATTTCAGCGCCGGCGCGATGGTCCAGTCGATCAATGGCCGGCCACACAGCGGCTTGATGTTCTTACCGGGCAGGCCCTTCGAGCCGCCACGCGCAGTGATGAGGCCGAGGACGCGGTGCTGGTCGATCATGGCGATGGGTCGAAGTAACGCGCCCGAACCGTTTCCGTGTTCGGCAAAACGCGGTGGTTTGGGTACTGGCCGACCACAACGCTGTTGTCGGGCACGTTGGAGTTAATCAGGAAGGTGTTGGCGCCGAAGACGACGTTGTTGCCGACCTGGCTGTCGCCCAGCACGCTGGTTCGCGAGAACAAGACCACGCCCTCGCCAAAGCGCGGGTAGACGTTGTGCTCGTTCGCCCCGACGGCGCACCCCTGGTAGACCATCAGGAAGTTCCCGTAGTCGGCGCGGCCCAGCACCGTCCCTACCGGGTGCACGAGGCGGAACACGTCGGGCATGGCGACCGAGAAATACAGGTCAAGACCGTGCAAGATCTTGTTCAGATAAAACAGCCGAGTCGGGAACCCGTCCGAGCCCGAGTCTCGCCAGACGGTGTTGCCCAGAAAGTATAAAAAGGCCGAGAACTGATCGCCGTTGAGGTGGTCGAACTTCAGCGCGTCGCCTTCGCGGAAGTATTTTCGGTGAATGGCCGAGAAGCAGTGCTCAGTGCGTTCGAGCGCGCGCACAAGGTGCTTACCCAACGGCGGGGCCGCGAATCCGTCAGGCAGGTGGTTTCGGACCAATGCGTGGACGTACGTCTCGAGGTCGGCCGGCTGCAGTGAAAGCTCGAACTTCATCGCAGCACCCGAACCGGGACTTTCAGATTGCGCAGATGGCTTCGCGCGCGAATCGGATTGTTGTCGCCAAAGTGGAAGAGGCTCGCGCACGCGGCGGCCGCGACCGCGGTGCGCCGAAACGCTTCCTCGAGGTGCTGAAAGTTGCCAGCGCCGCCGCACACGATGACCGGCACCGGCACGGCGTCGGCAACCTTTGCGGCGAGGTCCAGGTCGTAACCCTGCATGCAGCCATCGCGGTCGATGGAGTTGAGGAAGATCTCTCCCGCTCCCAGGTCGACCAGCGCTTTGGCGTGATCCAACGGCTTCAAGTCGGTCGCGCCAGTGCCGCAATGAATCCACGCACGCGCTTCGTCGCCCACACCCCGGTAGTCGATGCCAGCAACCACGCACTGATTGCCAAACATTCGGGCCGCATCGCGGATGACGGCAGGTGCGGTGACCGCCGCAGTCGTGATGACGACCTTGTCGGCTCCAGCACGCAGCGCTTCGCGAACGTCGTCGGTGGTGCGGATTCCTCCACCCACGGCGAGCGGCATGAAGCATTCGGTCGCGGCGAGGCGGACGATGTCGAGCAGCGCGCCGCGGCTTTGCAGGCTCGCCTGGATGTCGAGGAACACGAGCTCGTCGGCATCCTGCGCGCTGTAGATCCGAACCGCGCTCTGCGGGTCGCCGGTGTCGCGGAACTCTCCGAACTGGCGACCTTTGACCATGCGTCCGTCTTTGAGCAGCAGAACGGGGATGACGCGCTTCTTGAGCATCAGGAGGCCCCGTCCCACCCGACGAAGTTCTCGAGCATGCGAAGCCCCGCCGGCTGGCTTTTCTCAGGGTGGTACTGCATGCCGGCGACGCAGCCGCGCGCAACGCTCGCCACGAACTCACCACCATGGTCGCAGCGCGCGATCACGTCAGCGTCCTCGGTAACGACGCAGTGGTACGAGTGCACGAAGTACACGTCGACGTGTTCCTTCACGCCAGCGAGAAGCGGGTGCTTGCGGGCGTAGACGAGGCTGTTCCACCCGACGTGCGGAAGGCGAAACGAGCTCGCCGGCTGCATCAGCTTCACCCGGCCCGGAATCAGGCCCAGACCGGCGGTGTCCCCATGTTCCTCGCCGCGATCGAACAGCAGCTGCATGCCCAGACAGATGCCCAGCAGCGGGCGTTGCTGCGCGGCGCTGTCAATCAGCGCGTGTCGCCAACCGCGTTCCTCGATGTTGCCCATCGCCTTTGCGAAGGAGCCGACTCCGGGGAGGATGAGCCGGTCGTAGCGCCCGAGCTCTGCCGGGTTCGTCACGATTTCGGCCGGATGGGAAAGGTGCTCGAGCGCGTTGGCGACCGAGCCAAGGTTCCCCATTCCGTAGTCGACGATACCGATCACTATTTCTTCCGGTTGTCTTCGCGGTACCAGTTGCCGAAGTCGGCCGTCGCCTTCGCGGGCGGCTTGGCGTTGAAGTCGTGCTTGTAGGGCGGAATCGCCATGCCGCTGGTGAAGGTATTGAACTCGTCTTCGGTGAGCCCCATGTACTCGAGGAACACGTCGAGGGAAGGCGGCCGCTTGCCGTCGTACTCGGTGTCGAGCTTCGCGGCCTCTTCCGACGACATCCGCCCGTTGCGAACGTGGAAGGCGTTGATCTGCGCGACGCGGCTGTAACCGCGCTTGATGTACTTGATGTAGTCGCGCGTGCCCTGCATGAAGCATTCGATCTTTTCGCCGTGCTGGTTGATCTCGCTCGGTACACCCTCGAGCTCGTCAGAACGCCAGCCCAGCTCGGACTTGATGATCTCGGTGTTCCGCACGTAGTCCCAGGGAATGAAGCTGCCCAGCGGCACCGAGCAGTAGTGCAGCGCCTTGAGCTCTTTCACGTCGGGGAAGGTGTACGGAATCAGGTCCCGCCTATCGACCGGGTTCTCGGGGGTGTTCACCATGCCGTGCATGTCTTCGGCGGTGATGCCGAGCGTGCGGAGCATGTTGAACTTCTTGTCGTCCTCGTACTCGATCTCGTCGTTCAGGTAGTCGTAGTACGCGGTGATCTCAGACTGTGGCTCGCCCCAGAACACCAACGGAACCTTGTAACGAAGCGCCACGCGCAGCGGGTACGAGTAGATGCCCGTGTGGCAGTGCCAGCAGAAGTCCGTCTTGCGCTTGAACGCGGTGAGCATCAGGCGCTTCACGACGTGCCAGTTCGGCGTGAACTCGAGCACGTCGACGCCCAGCTTCTTGAACGTGCGCTGGTTGTTCTCCTGAATCACCTCGCGCATGAAGCCGTGGTTGAAGCGCACGACCAGTGGCTTGAGCTTGTACTGGGTGACCAGGTACCAGAGCTGAAAGGTGCTGTCTTTCCCGCCCGAGAAGGGAATCACGCAGTCGTATTCGTACTTCCCGCGGTGCTTCTCGATGAGCTTCGTCAGCAGAGACTTGCGCTCGTCCCAGTCGATCGCGTTCTGCTTGTGCTCGGCGCCGCGGCAGATGTTGCAGATGCCTTCCGCGTCGAACTCGATGGTCTCGTAGGTTTCCGGCAGCAGGCACCGCTTGCAGCGACGAAGGGGGAGCGCAGTCATGGTGTGGGTCCTCGGCAGGAATGAGAGATCACGGGTGAACCTCGATCGAAGGTTTGGTGGGCGGCACCGGAATGGTCCAGCTGGCGAGCGCGGCCACGACGCGCGGGGCGGAACGTCCGTCGCCATACGGACCCTGGTCGCCAATCGTTGCGCGAAAAGTCTTGTCGAGCGCCTTGCGCAGCGCGCGCGTCACGGCGGCACCGGTCGGTGCGGCGTCGATGATGTTGTTGCCGCGCAGCCGACCCAGCTGGCGGTCGCCAACGTTGACGGCTGGGATGCGCAACACGGGCGCTTCGATGAGCGCGCTCGAGCTGTTGCCCAGCATGGCGTCGGCGATGCCCATCAGACCCCAGTAACGCCTTTCGCCAAGCGCGTCGGCGACCAGACGTTGGCCTCGCGTGGCCGCGGCGCGAAGTCCCGAACGGATCACCTCGTTGCCGGGGTCCGCGTTGGGAAGGCTGATGACGTACGTCGCGTCGACGGCGTCCATCGCCTCGATCACCGCTGCGAGCTCCTGCGCGGGCTCCGCCCCGAGGGTCGTCGGATGAAGGGTGACCAGCACCAGCGGTGAAGTCAGCGGCCTTCCCAGATCCTGTTCGAGCTGGGTGCGCGAGGGGAGGTCGATGCGGTGGGCGTTGTCGAGGCCTGGAGCACCCACCTCGTGAACCGTGTTCCGTCGTTCGCCCATCGCAATGACGCGCGCGGCGTGGTCGCGGTGGCTCACCAGATGAAGGTGGGCGAGCTTGGTGATCGCGTGGCGAATCGAGTTGTCGATCGCGCCGGCCGTTTCCTCGCCACCGTGAAGGTGAACGACCGGCACGCGCGCGAGCGTCGCGGC
>JAYUXE010000099.1:0-2546 GCA_043753165.1 Archangiaceae bacterium
TGGCGATCGTCCTCAGCTGGGACTTCCAGGCGGCGCTGGGCAAAGGCGGCATCGCGTTCCTGAAGCACTTCGCCGCGGGCGTGCCGTTCGTCGTCCTCGCCGAGCACCTCACGATGGAAAGCGCGCTCGAGTCGCTTCGCGGTGGGGCCACCGCTTGCCTCCCCAAGCTCCTCAACGACTCGAAGGCGCTGGGCCGCGAGCTCGCCCGCGCCCTGAAGCTGCCCGACGCGAGCGCGACGTAAAAAAGCCCCCCACCGTTTCCAGTGAGAGGCCTTTTCACTTCACGTGAGCGGGTGGCTCACATGTCCATGTCGTCGCCGCCGTAGTCCGGCATGCCACCGCCGTGACCGCCACCACCACCGCCGCCGCCCTTCCGCTTCTTCGGGGGCGCGTCGGCCACCATCGCTTCGGTGGTCAGCAGCAGCGCAGCAACCGACGCCGCGTTCACGAGTGCGGTGCGGGCCACCTTGGTCGGGTCGATGACGCCGGCCTTCTCGAGATCTTCGTAGACCTCGGTGCGGGCGTTGAAGCCGAAGGCGCCCTTGCCTTCCTTCACCTTGTTGATCACCACCGCGCCTTCGAGGCCGGCGTTGCTGGCGATCTTCCACAGGGGCTGCACGATCGCGCGACGGATGATCTCGACGCCGAAGTCCTGCTCACCGCCCGGCTTGAGCTTCTCGAGTGCGCCGAGGGCGCGAACGTACGCGACGCCACCACCGGGGATGATGCCCTCTTCGACCGCGGCGCGGGTCGCGTGCATCGCGTCCTCGACCCGGGCCTTCTTCTCTTTCATCTCGGTCTCGGTCGCAGCGCCGACGTTGATCACCGCGACACCGCCGGAGAGCTTGGCCAGGCGTTCCTGCAGCTTTTCCTTGTCGTAGTCGCTGGTGGTCTCTTCCGACTGGGTGCGGATCTGTTTGATGCGCGCCTCGATCTCGGTCTTCTTGCCGCCGCCGTCGATGAGCGTGGTGTTGTCCTTGTCGATGCTGATGCGCTTGGCGCGGCCCATCTCGGCCAGGGTCAGCGTCTCGAACTTGGTGCCGAGATCTTCAGCGACGACCGTGCCGCCGGTGAGCACCGCGATGTCCTTCAGCATTTCCTTGCGGCGATCGCCGAAGCCGGGCGCCTTGACCGCGGCGACGTTCAGGACGCCACGGATCTTGTTCACGACCAGGGTGGCCAGCGCTTCGCCTTCGATGTCCTCGGCGATGATCAGCAAGGGCTTGCCCGAACGCGCGACCTGCTCGAGCAGGGGAATCATGTCCTGCATCGCCGAGATCTTGCGCTCGCTGATGAGGATGTACGGATCCTCGAGCTCGACGAGCATGCGCTCGCGGTTGGTGACGAAGTACGGAGAGATGTAGCCGCGGTCGAACTGCATGCCTTCGACGACGGACAGCGTGGTCTCGAGGCCCTTCGCCTCTTCGACGGTGATGACGCCTTCCTTGCCGACTTTCTCCATCGCCTCGGCGATGATGTTGCCGATGGTCTCGTCGCCGTTGGCCGAGATGGTGCCGACCTGTGCGATGTCTTTCTGGTTCTTGGTGGGCTTCGACATCGCCTTGAGCTCGGCGATGACGACTTCGACGGCCTTGTCGATGCCGCGCTTCAGATCCATCGGGTTGTGGCCGGCCGAGACGAGCTTGAGGCCTTCTTCGTAGATGGCGCGCGCGAGCACGGTCGCGGTGGTGGTGCCGTCGCCGGCGACGTCAGAGGTCTTCGACGCGACCTCCTTCACCATCTGAGCGCCCATGTTCTCGAACTTGTTCTCGAGGTCGATTTCCTTCGCGACCGTCACGCCGTCCTTGGTGATCAGGGGCGAGCCGAAAGACTTCTCGATCACGACGTTGCGGCCCTTGGGCCCGAGCGTCACCGCGACCGCGTCCGACAACACGCGAACCCCGCGCAGAATCGCTTCGCGGGCCGACTGGTGGAAATAGATCTCTTTCGCTGCCATTTTCAAGCTCCTGGAGTTGCTGTTGTTTTTCTTCAAACCGCGTTAGCACTCGTGGTCTGCGAGCGCCAAATTAAGGATTGTGGGTCGAAAGTCAACGCCGGGTGAACCGAATGATCAGAACGCTTCTTCTTGTGGTGGTGGTTTCGAGTCCGGCGTGGGCGGACTACGCGCAGCCGGGGACGCTGGCGGTGACGAAGTCAGCGGGGTCCGTCACGGTAAGCGGCACGGTCTTCGCGATCGACGCGTACGTGCCGAACAGCGCGGGTCCGTGGCCGGTGATTGGAGTCGGGCACGGCTTCTCGAACTCGAAAGACAACATGGCGGTGATCGCGAACGTGCTCGCGACGCGCGGCAACATCGTGGTGGTGCCGCAGTTTCCGCAGTTCAGCAGTGATCACGCGCGCAACGGGCAGGCGCTGCTCAAGGCGATGGATTGGGCGATCGGCGCGTTCCCGGCGAAAGCAGATGCGTCGCGGCAGGCAGTGGCCGGGCACAGCGCGGGTGGGCTCGCGGCGTTTCTCGCGGCAGCGGCGCGGCCGACGTTGAAGGCGGCGGTGATGCTCGACGCGGTCGACAGCAATGGGCTGGG
>JAYUXE010000100.1:0-2545 GCA_043753165.1 Archangiaceae bacterium
TCGCCTTCCTGCAGGCCGACCTTCGCCCAGCACACCTTCTTCGTGACCTTCTTGTCGTTCACCCACTGTTGCGCTGCCCGCGCCAACGCCTGTTCGTGACCGGGTGAATGAATCACCGGGTCCCCCAGCGCCCAGCCCGGCGGGCTCTGACCCGAGTAGCCGTTGAGGGTGGGGATGCCGCGCTTCAACGCCACCAGCATCGCGTCCATCTGGTACTTCCAGTACGGGCCGCGCGCGTCGATGGGGCTGAAGAAAAACACCTCGCAGTCCGCCGGAATCGCGGCCGAGATTTCTTCGATGTCGACGGTCTGGTCTTGCTTGCTGAACGCCGGCGTCGTCTCGCCCTGCTCGATGACGCACGCGAGGCCCAGCACGACGCCCAGCACCGCAAGCTTCGCGCCCATCGCGCGCAGGTGGTGAATCGCGACGGCGGTAAACATCGAGACGCCGATCAAATAGAGCAGGGCGATTCGGGCGACCCCGCGAATGGCTTTGGCTCCGGGGAAGTAGCCCCAGATGTACTTCCAGGCGGTGAAGCCTTCTGGATACGGGCCCCACAGCGTGGTGAACGCGAACAACAGCACGAGGATCATGCCCACGAACGCCAGCGCGCGATCGCGGCGCGCGAAGTACATGCCCGCGAAGCACAGCAGGGTCGTCACGATGCCGAAGCCGACCCGCTGCTCGTGTGACATCACGATGTTCTGAAACAGCGGGTACCGTTCGAGCCCCGAGTACCACCAGCTGTAGGGCCCGAAGTGCAGCCACGCGCGCGGCTCCGGAATCATCGTCAGCGCTTCTTCGAAGGGCCGCCCGCCGAACTCTTCTGCCGTGCCGGCATAGCGAAGGCCCACGGGCAGCAGCAGCGTCAGACACACCGCCGACAGCAACGCGATCGTGAACGGGTGGCTCTTCAGCACGAACCAGATCCGCTCGCGCCCATCGCGGTACAGCAGCCCGATGCCGCCCGCGACCGCGAGCCCGAAGATGAGAAACCACCCCAGGTAGATGCCGACCAGGATCTGCCAGGTCACCGAGCCGAAGAGCAGCGCCAGCCAGCCCGTGCGCTGCTTCTCGTTCAACGCCTTGAAGTCCACCGCCAGCCGCCAGCATGCGTGCACGGCCCAGACGGAAAAAAACTGGGGAAACAGCTGGTAGTGCATCGTCTGGTTGATGCGCATGCCCGCGAACGCGAACAGCGCCGCCGCGGCCGACGCCGCAAACCCATCGACCTTCAGACACCGGCGAAAGAAGAAGTACGCCGCGGTGAAGTTCAGCGCGCCCAGCGTCATCACCCACAGCTGAAACGCAGTCGCGACGTCGAAGCCGAGAATGCGCCACGGCGCGTAGAACGGAACCCCGCCGAACATGTTCTCGGACCACGCGAGGTGCCCGGTCACCGGGTAGAAGAAGGGCGGGCTCCACAGCTCGGCGTGCGCGGGGTTTCGCAGCACCCACTGCCACGTGTGCTCGAGCATGAAGTTGACGAAGCGCGTGTCGCCCCAGTCGAACTGAATGAAGCCCAGCCCGTCTTTCATCATCGGGTGATGCGCCATCACCAACCCGCCGGCACAGAAGAGCGCGGGGACCAACCAGGGAGGTAGCTTCGGCATGGGCCGGCGGCTTTTAGGCTGGTCCCGAGTCGCTTGCACGCTTGCCGACACCCCGGTAGGTCGCCTCTACATGCTTTGCGTCGCCGTCGTTGGAGCGGGCCACTGGGGTCCCAACCTCATCCGCAATTTTCACTCGGCCCCCGCGAGCCGCGTGAAGCATGTCGTCGACACCCGGCCGCAGCGCCTCGAAGCACTGAAGGCGAAGTTCCCCGATATTGCGATGACGGGCGACCTCGACGCGGTGCTCGCAGACCCGGAAGTCGACGCGGTCGTGATTTCGACCCCGACCCGCACGCACTTCGCGCTCTGCCGCCAGGCGCTGAACGCCGGCAAGCATGTGCTCGTCGAGAAGCCGATTGCCGCACGGCTCGAAGACGCGGAAGCGTTGGATGATCTCGCGAAGAAGAAGGGCCTGGTGCTGATGGTCGGCCACGTCTTCCTCTTCAACCCGGCGGTGCGCGAGGTGAAGCAGCGCATCGACTCGGGCGACCTCGGCCGTCTGTATTACCTGTCGATGGAACGCACGAACCTCGGGCCCATTCGCGTCGACGTGGACGCCGCGTGGGACCTCGCCGCGCACGACATCAGCATCGTCGACCATTGGCTGGGCGCCGAGGCGGTCACCGTCTCGGCCGTCGGTGGCACGTACATCAACCCCGGCGTCCCCGACGTCGTCTTCGCCACGCTGAAGTACCCGAACGGCGTGTTGGTGAACTTGAAGGCCAGCTGGCTGAACCCGCGCAAGGGCCGCGACATCACCGTCGTCGGCGACCTGCGCATGCTGACGTTCGACGACACGAACCTGAAAGAGCCGATTCGCCTCTACGACCGCGGCGTCACCGACGAGAAGGTGGGCGGCATCGTCGATACGTTCGCGGACTTCCGCGCGTCGGTGCGCGAGGGCGAGATCACGGTTCCAGTCGTCCCCGCCG
>JAYUXE010000101.1:0-6062 GCA_043753165.1 Archangiaceae bacterium
GCTCGAGTCCGGGCTTCCGTCGCTCGCGGTGCTCGAGCAGCTCACCGCGATGCGCGAGGTGGCCGTCGCGTACCTCGCCCAGCACGGCGCGCGGCCCAGCAAAGCGTCGTCGGGCTGGTCGGCTTCACTCGCTGCAGCCCAGCTGCCGTTCGTCTCGAACACGAGCGCGCGGCTGGTTGCGAAGGGGCGCTACCTCGTCGTTCACGACGCCTGGGGCAGTGGCCGCTTCACGTTTCACCTCGCTGATCCGAAAGGCCGCCTCGTCACCGTCGACCGCAAAGATCAGGCGTGCCTTCGAAGTCTCGACAGCCTCGGGAAGACTGCGCCCGGGCTCTTCGGTTCCAACCTGCCCGGCGCAGCAGAGGCGTTCATTCACCTCGCCGCGATCGACGACATCGAGGTCACCGAGGCGGTGTGGGGCCAGGTGACGCACGTTCGCGAAGGTCCGCTGGCGGGCACGCTGCACCTCGTCCTCGAGCGCGCGGCCACCGATCTCACCGCCGACGTGAACCGGGATCCTCTTCACGCGGCGCCGCTGCATGCGCCTGGGTTTCACGTCTCGCGCGAGCGCCGCATCTGCTGCCTGCCCGAGGCGCTGCCTGCGGTCGAAGCGCATCTGAAGGCGCTTGGCGCCTCGCTGGTCGTTCGGTCGAAGTAGTCTGGCGCGCGCAATGTCCGCGGATCTGCTCGACGAGCTCGTTCACCAGTTCACCGATCCGTTCGCGTTCTACCGCGAGCTCATTCAAAACAGCCTCGACTCGGGCTCGACGCGCATCGAGGTCCTGCTGCAGTACGCGCCGAACAAAAAGCGGGGCCTCGCGACCGCCACCGTCGCCGACTGGGGCGAGGGCATGGGTCGGAAGATCATCGACGACTACCTGCTCACCAGGTTCCGTTCGAGCAAGGAGAACGATCTCACCAAGATCGGCAAGTTCGGCATCGGCTTCGTCAGTGTCTTCGCCTGTGCGCCCGATGCGGTCGTCGTCGACACCGGCCGCGACGGCGAGTCGTGGCGCGTGCTCTTCAAGAAAGACAAGAGCTACGAGCTGCTGAGGCTCGACGCGCCCGTCGAAGGCACGCGCGTCACCGTGCACAAGCGGCTCAGCCCAGACGCCTACGACGACTTCGTGAAGCAGTCCGAGGCCGCGGTGCGTCGCTGGTGCCGGCACGCGGAAGCCGACATCGCCTTCGCCGCTGGCAATGCGGACGGCACGGCGCCTTCCGAGCCCGTCGCGGTCAACGAGCCATTCGCGGTCGACGCGCCGTACCAGGTCGAGCTCGAGGAAGAGGGGACGGTGATCGTCGCAGGGATCTCGCGCGTGCGGCCCGCGCCCAGCGGCTTCTACAACCGCGGCCTCACGTTGCTCGAGACGACTGAGCCGCTGGTGCCCAACGTCGCGATCAAGATCGCGTCGCGCTGGCTCGAGCACACGCTGACCCGCGACAACGTTCGCCGCGACGAGAACTTCCAGAAGGCCGTCGGCCAGGCGCGCAAGCTCGCGAAGAAATCGCTGGTCGCGCAGCTGCCCGGGGAAATGCGGCGCTGCGCGATGGATCCGAAGCTTGGCGCGGACTGGCAGGTGCTCTTCACGTACGCGCTCGAGCTTCGCGGCGTCGAGCCCCTGTGGCTGCGCAACCCCGGCGGCGGCTCGACCGCCCTCAAGCCACTCAAGGCGATCTACTTCGCGACTGAACCGAGCGCGCTCACCACCCGCCTGATCGCCGCGGGCGTGCCCGTGGTCGAGGCGACGGGCTCCGAAGCGTTCGTTGAACTTCTGCGCCTGCGGCTTCAGGTGTTGCCGGCCGAAGACCACTGGGTGCACGCCGAGCCCGCGCCGGTCGCCCGGGCCCCTGCTTTCGCGGCCGCGCTGCAAGCGGCGTTGAAGGCCTCGGGTTCTCGCATCGATCAGGTCGTCGTCACGCGGCTCTTCGGCGCGAACCCCACGCCGTTCGCGATGATCGAACAGCTCGGAATGCCCGAAGCCCAGGCGAAGGCCAACGCCTCGCCCTTCGGCGCCCAGTCCGCAAAGCGGGTGCTGGCGGTCGATTTCGGGCACGAGGAATTGAAGGCGATCGTTCCACTGTTCGAGACGGCCCCCCGCCTGGCGGCGCTGTTGGTCGCCCGGCGCCTGGCGGTGATGAATGCCGCGCTCGACCCGGCGCGCGACTGGGCGCTGACGCAGTGGGGTCTGACGTGACGGATCCGCTCGAAGCGCAGCTGCGCCGCGGTGGCGAGAAGGTCGCCGAGGGGGTGTTTCGAATCGACGCGCGGCGCGCGATGGCGAAGCTTCGCGAGTACCGCCTCGCCGAGCCGCACCACTGGATCCTCGAAGTCTTGCGCGCTGCCACGGGCGCTGGCGCCGGCGCAGTAGAGATCACCACCGACACCGACGACGTCATCGTTCGCTTCGACGGCAAGCCGTTCGCTGCAGCCGCGATGAAAGACCTGCTGAGCCGCGCGCTCGATTCATCTGATGACCCCGCGCGCTCGCTTTCCCTCGGCATCGCTGGCGCCCTCGGCCTCGAGCCGAAGTGGATCAAGGTGCGCAGCGGCAAGGTCGCTCTTCAGATCAAGCCGCCCGATGCAGTGACGGTGTCCGCGTGCGATGAGAAGGGCACCGTCGTTCACGTCCGCAAGAAGTTCGGCTGGGCCGTGGTGAAGAACGCGATCACCGACGTCACGCCCGAGGAAAGGGCCGTCGTCCAACGCGCGCTGCGCTACCCGGCGACGTTGAGGCTCAACAAGAAGCCACTGCCGCAGCGCCCGCTGTTCCCCGACGGCCTGGGGCCCCTGGTGAGGTTCAGCGGCGACGGCATGGATCTCGTCGTCGGGTTGGACCCGAAGGGGCCGGGTGATCAGCTGGTGTTCGACGTCGACGGCGTCGAGGTGTCGCGACGGAAGCTCGAATTCCCGGTGCCCTTCGTCAACGCGTACGCCCGCTGCGACCGCATGCGCCGCAACGCCTCGGGCACCGATGTCGTCGACGCAGATCCTGCCGTCGCTGCGGTGATCAAGAAGGTGAAGGCGATGTCGCTCGAGCTCACCAGGATGATGGCGGCCCAACTCGACGGCGCGTGGCGCCCCCGGTACCAGCGCGAGATGGCGAAGGTCTGGCCCGGAGCCACGCTCGAGCCCGCGGCGCGAGAAGCCCTCTCAGCCCTCGCAGTCATCCCCGGCATGCACGACACCTGGCACACGCCCGCCCAGTTCCTCGCCGACGAGAAGGTGGGAGCCCCAATCTACTTCTCGCTGGAAGTGCTTCCCCGCGGCAGCCACCCCGAACGCGTGGCGCTGCTCGCGTCTGCCGATGACCCCATCAAGCGGCTGCTTCCGAAGAAGAACCACGTCGACGCGCACAAGCTGGTCCGAAAGCGCGCCCAGGTCATGTTCGCGAAGCAACGCTGGCTCGAGTCACCCGTGGAGTCCTGCTCGGTGCCCGACGACTGCCTCACCCGCACTGCAATTTCCCAGGGCCGCGTGACGGGTGAGCTCGGGCTGCTGGACAAGACGCACGGCGCGGCGTTCGTGCGCCTGCTCTCGAAGGGCAGGTTCATTCAACAGGGCAACGTGGCGAGGCTCGAACCGCTTCGGATGCAGGTGGTCGTCGATCTGGATCACGAGCTCAGCGACCAGCTGTGGGCCGAGCTGCCGACGGACAAGGTCTGGGCGCTCGTCATCCCTGAAATCGAAGAGGCGTTCGGCCGCGCCGTGCTGTCCGAAATCGACTCGCCCGCAATCGCTTCTCACGCCCTCGACTGGATCGTGCGCCTCGCCCACGCCGGCAAGCGCCTGCAGGAACTGCCGCCCGCGCTTCGCGCCGCGAAGGTGCTGCCGACGACCACCGGCGAATCGACGTCCTTCAACGCGATGCGCGACCAGAACACCTGGTGGTGGATTCCCGAGAAGCGCAGTGCGCCGTTGCTTTCGGGCGAGCCCGTGCTGGTGCTCGACCCCGTCTTGCACGCCGCCATCCTCAAGCTCAACCAGCGAAAGCTCACCCAGGCGCGCGACCGCCTCGAACACGAACGCGACATTCGCGACAAGCTCGCCGCGCCGAAGACGCCTGCCACCCTCGGCTACGCAGCGGTGAAGGTGCCCATCGATGGCTTCAAGGGCGAGGTGGGGATCACCGCAGCGGCGGGATCCGAGCTGCACCTGGTGTTGCTGCGCGACGGCGTGCGCCTGGAAGAGACGCACCTCACCGCGACCTACGGGCATGCGAAAGCGGTCGTCGACTGCCCGGACTTCACGCCCAACGCAGACTGGACCGCAGCGGTGCGCGACGCCGTCTTCGATGCGGCGCTGAAGGCTGTTCGAAAGGCCGAGCTCGAGCTTCCGCTGAAGGCCGTGGCGCAGGCCGGCTGCCCCATGGATCTCATGCAGGCGGGGCCGGCCCAGGTGGTCACGGCCTACCTTCGCAAGCAGCGCCAACCTGCCGAGGCCATCGAGCGGGCAGGGCTCTTCCGCACGGCGACCGGCGCGGTCTCGCTCGCGAGCTTGAGGAAGCGTACCGGGACTTTGTGGACGTTATTGCCCGACGAGACGATTCCCATTCCCGCCGGGCTCGAGGTCTTGAAGGTTCCTGCCGCGACAGCCGTGCTGCTGAGCGAGCTGCTGGGGGCCCGCGCCGTCGACGCGAAGGACGAGATTTCCCGCCAGCGCATGCTCGAGGCGTACGACGCCCGGCTGCCCATGCCCGTCGTGGCTCCGGCCCACGTCTGTCTTCCCGTCGAAGTCGCCACCGCGCGGGTCAACGGCTTCGTCGGCTTGTCTGTGGACGATGTTTGTCGCGCCGAGGTCTACGTGGTGATTCGAGATCGCCCCTATGGCCGAGAGTTCATCGAGGCGCGCCTTCCGCTGCGGGCCTGCTTTGCGACCACCGAAGGGGCCGACCCCATCGCCGCGCAGACTGCGGAAGACGTGCGCGGGTGGCTCACCGAGGCAGTTCGCGTGGCCGAACAGCAGCTGGTCGAAAAACTCGGCGACCACCTCGACGTGCCCGAAGCGCGTCGCGCTGTGTTCCACGCCTTCGCCGCCTCGAACACCTTCAGCCAGCCATTGCGTGAGCTCGCCGTGTTTCCATGCACCGACGGCCAGCTGCGGCCGGCGCGCGCGTTCGACGCATTGAAGAAGGTGAAGTTCGTCACCCTGCCGATCGCCTCCGAAGGTGAGCCGATCATCGTCGCCACCGACAAGCTGATTCGGGCGGCGCTGTCGCGCTGGAAGTCGACGGAAGACGTCACGGCGTCGCTGCAGCGAGAGCTCGCGACCCGTGCCGCACGAAAGGCGATTCCGCAGGTCAAAGACGTAAAGCTGCCGAACGCGGTGCTGTGGCGGAGGCCGTTGACCGATGGCCTCGAGGGCGAGGTCGGGGTCACCCCGGTCGAGGGGGGCCGGGTTCACGTGCTCGTCGATCGCCGCCCGGTGAGCGCCATCGAGGGCGTGCTGCCTTCCCCGCTGATTGCCCGCTTCAACTGCGAGACGCTGACCGTGGGCGAAGGGGTGGTGGACGACGCGGCGTGGAAAGCGGTGACGACGCGTGTCGCCGACGAAGCCGAGGCGCTGCTCGAACGCGTGGCCGATGCGCTGTCGAACGATCTGGTCAAGCGCGTGGAACATGGGGCGCTGCTGGCACCGTTGGCGTTCTGGCTCGCCGCGAGGAAGAAGCGAACAGCCGGGCTGGTGCGGCTGCCGATCTTCGTTCTGGCGACCGGCGACTTCATCTCGCTCAAAGAGCTTCTCGAGCTGGGCAGGAAAGGGCAGCAGGTGCAGTGGTCGCGCATTCCGGGCAAGCCGCTGAACGACGAACGGCCGATCTGGATGCCGCGCCCCGGAGAACGTGAGGCGCTGGCGGCGTTGAAGGTGTCACTGAAAGACGTGGCGCCCGCGATCGAACGCGCCAACGCGGTTCGCAGCCGGCGCAAGAACACCGACCTCACCCTCTCGACCAAAGGGCCCACCGAAACCATCGCGACTGATCGGCTGCAGGGGCAGGTGGGAATTCACGCGGTGCCCGACAAGCTGCTCCTGGTCGAGCTTCACCATGCGCACACGCTGCTCG
>JAYUXE010000102.1:0-6054 GCA_043753165.1 Archangiaceae bacterium
GCCCTCGAGGCCGGCGTCCCACTGGTGCCCGCAGCGCTCGCCGGCACGCACGACATTCTTCCGAGCGGAAGAATCGCGATTCAGGCCCGCCCTGCGGCACTCGTCATCGGCAAGCCCTTCGTCACGGCGGGCATGACGCTGGCCGATCGCGATGCGCTCACCGACAATTGCCACGCCCGCGTCGCAGCCTGCCTCACCGAGGCCGAGGCGATGGTCGAACGTCTCAGGTAGGTCGCATCTGGCCCACGGTGCTGAGGGCGACGACAAATCCTCCTAGAAAACGAAGTCGCCGCCCTGCGCGCGCATCGCCGTTACCGCCGCGAGGTTCACGATGTCCTGCACGCTCGCGTTCTGCTGCAGCACGCTGACAGGCTTGTTCATGCCCAGCAGCAACGGGCCAATCACCTCGGCTCCACCGAACCGCCAAAGCAGCTTGTAGGCGATGTTGGCGGCGTCGAGGTTCGGGAACACCAACACGTTCGCGTCCTGCTTCAGCGTCGAGAAGGGCGATCGTTCGTGCCGTTCTTCTTCCACCAGCGCGACGTCGACCTGCATCTCGCCGTCCATCTCGAGGTCGGGGCGCAGCTTCTTCGCGAGCTCGACCGCATGCCGCACCTTCGTCGGAGACGGCCCCCCCGCAGACCCGAAGTTCGAGAAGCTCAAGAACGCGATGCGCGGCGTCACGTCGAACGTTCGCGCCAGGTCTGCCGTCGCCACCGCCATCTCGGCCAGGTGTTCCGCCGACGGGTCCGGGTTCACCGTGCAGTCGCAGAAGAACTTGAAGTCGTTGCGCGTCACCACGAGGTACACGCCGCCCGCCGTGCGGCCCGCGCAGGTGCGGATGATTTCCAGCGGCGGCCGGATTGCGTCCGGGTAGCTCTGGGTCAGGCCCGTCACCATCCCGTCTGCGTCGCCCAGCTCGACCATCATCGACGCGTAGTAACCGCGCCGCTTCAGCCGCACGTGCGACAGGTCGCGGTTCACGCCGTGCCGCTGGCGCACTTTCCAGTACGCGTCGGCGTACCGGTCATGCTCGCTGCTCGTCTCGACCTCGATGATTTGAATGCCCTTCAGGTCGCTGGCGATGTTGCGCTCGACCAGTGTCCGTTCGATTTCAGCCTTCGGCCCCAGCAGAATCGGCTCGCACAGACCTTCTTCGCGAAGGATGCGGGCTGCCTGCTGGATGCGCGGGTTCTCGCCGTCGTTGAACACGATGCGCGCCGTCTTTTGCCGCGCCTTCGAGAACACCGTCGACATCACCTGGTAGCTGCGCGACAGCAGCTTCTGCAGGCGGTCGCGGTACTGGTCGAGGTCCACCTTGATGCGCGCCACCCCGGTGTCCATCGCGGCCTTCGCCACGGCCGTTGCCACCCACAGCAGCACGCGCGAGTCGAAGGGCTTGGGGATGATGTAGTCGGAGCCGTATCGGAATTTCGCGCCTCCATAGGCCCGCGACACCGCGTCGGGCACGTCTTCGCGGGCGAGCATCGCCAGCGCCTTGGCCGCGGCCATCTTCATCTCTTCGTTGATGCTGCGGGCGCGAACGTCCAGCGCTCCGCGGAAGATGAAGGGGAAGCCCAGGACGTTGTTCACCTGGTTCGGGAAGTCGCTGCGTCCCGTTGCCACGATCGCATCCGGCCTCGCCGCGCACGCCTCGTCGTAGCTGATCTCAGGATCCGGGTTCGCGAGCGCGAAGATGATCGGCTTCTTCGCCATCGTCTTCAGCATCTGCGCAGTGACCAGCCCCTTCACCGAGCCGCCGAGGAACACGTCGGCCCCTTCCAGCGCGTCCGCCAGCGTCCGGCAGCGGGTGTCTTGCACGTACGGCGCCTTCCACTCGTTGATGCCGTCGGTGCGGCCTTTGTAGATGACGCCCTTCGTGTCGACCATCAACACGTTCTGGACTTTCACTCCCATCGTCACCCAGAAGTTGGTGCACGCGATCGCACTGGCTCCGGCACCACTGACGACCACTTTCACCTGATCGATCTTCTTTCCCTGCAGGTCGAGCGCGTTCAGCAGAGCGGCCCCGCTGATGATCGCCGTGCCGTGCTGGTCGTCGTGGAAGACGGGAATCTGCATTTCCTTCTTGAGGCGCGCTTCGATCACGAAACACTCGGGCGCCTTGATGTCTTCGAGGTTGATGCCTCCGAAGGTCGGCTCGAGCGCCTTCACCACCGTGCAGAAGGTGTCGACGGCCTTGGCGTCGATGTTGATGTCGAAGACGTCGATGTCGGCGAAGCGCTTGAAGAGCACCCCTTTGCCTTCCATCACAGGCTTGCCAGCGTAGGGGCCGATGTCGCCGAGGCCCAGCACCGCGGTGCCGTTCGACACCACTGCGACCAGGTTCCCCCGCGCGGTGTACTTGTACGAAAGGTCGGGGTCCCTCGCGATTTCGAGGCAGGGGTCGGCGACGCCGGGGGTGTAGGCGAGGGCGAGGTCTCGCGAGGTCGCGGTGGGCTTCGTGGGAATGACCTCGATTTTTCCGGGCCGCCCCTGCGAGTGGTAGTCGAGCGCGTCTTCCTTCCGGACCTTCTTCGACATCGGGGTGAAGCTGGTTGCCATGGTCCGCTTCTGCACCACGGCCCGCCCGAAATCGAGCGTGTTGACTGACGCGCCGCGGCGAGGTCTCGGCGTCTCATCGCCCCCCGTGAGTGCGTGGGTCGCCCGGCCAGCATCGCGCGGCTCACCACCGGGCTTTCGCATCACCACTGGCGCAGGTACGCCACCACGCTTCGTGCGCCATCGCGATGAAGCAGCGAGGCGGCCAGCGGTGACCGCCGCTCTCGGCTTCCGAACACCTACGTCACCGCTCGTTCTGGACGGCGTGAATGAAGTCGAGAATCTGAATCGCGAAGGGGCACGTGGTGGGTTGATTTGGGAATCACATCGAAGTTGCAAGCCCGCTTGAAACCGTATGCGCGGCTATGTTTTGAGGTTGCAAAAAGGAGTCCCGATGAACCGCGCACTGACTTGCCTCGTCGTTCTCTGTTCTGCGGCCGCGTGGGCGGCCAACTACCCGGTGGGGCAGGTGATGGTGGTGGAAGACACCACTGGAGCGCAGCACGACCCGGAACAGCTGCCCCCGCTGGGGCTGATGGGGACGTCATTGTGTCAGTACGCGGCGAAGGGGCTCTATTCGCAGGTCGCGGACCAGTACGACGGGGTCGTGATGTTCACGACGCACCCGATGAACACTCCGGATCTGGGCATTCAGAACACGATGCTCGGCAACATCGTGCGGCAGACGGATCAGGGAATTTCGGACGCGCCGTTCGCCTCGCTGACGGGAAACCCGGCGACGGCGTATGGCAGCGCCGCCAAGCTGGGGCAGTGCGTCTACATGGGGACGCTGGGCACGCTGCCGGCGAACCCCGACGACCAGGCGACGATGTTGTTCGGGGGCATCCTGCCTATCGGCATGGGCATCACGGGCGCCGAGCTCATGGGCCACGAGTACGGGCACCACTGGTTGCTCTGGGCGACCTACGACAAGAACGATGGGAAGGGGAAACGCTTCCTTCTGCGCGGCGACACGTCGAACAGCGCGCAGGACCCCGCGCAGCCCAACGGCCACTACAACAACCTCGCCGACGCGAGGTCCGTCATGTACGGCAGCTTCGTCACGAAGCTCGCGGCCGGCCAGTACAAGCTCGAGGGCGGCGTGCGGAAATACAACCACTTCGACCAGTACTTCATGGGGCTGCGCGCCGCGAATGAAGTGAGCCCGATGATGATTGTCGACGACGGCTCGAACTCGAGCCGCGGGAAGGCGGTGCAGCCGATGTGGCGCACAGGCGGCGGCCTCACCATGTCCGGCAACGACTTCACGGTCGACATCGCCGACGTCATTCGCGCGCTGGGCCCGCGGGTGCCCAGTGCGGTCACCGCGCAGAAGTGCCTGCGGGTCGCGTTCGTCCTGGTTTCACACCAGGGCCACGTGGCGACTGCGGCCGAGATTGCGAAGGTCGACGCGTACCGGACGCGATTCGCCAGCTGGTGGTCGTTCGCCACCGACGGGCGTGGGTCGATGGACACTTCGCTCACCGGCGTCACCACTGGGTGCCCGGCGCCCGATGCGGGTGTGGTGGTTCACGATGCAGGCGTCGTGGTCGTCGACGCCGGCATCGCCGACGCCGGAACGGTAGATGCGGGGACGGTAGACGCTGGCACCACTGGAGCCACCGAGGATGCGGGCCTGCCATTGGAAGAGGTCGATGGGGGCCGGCCGCCGACCAAGGAAGAGACGCGAATTCCGGATCCCGAAATCAGCAAGTTGAAGCCCCGCTGCGGCTGCCAGGGGACGTCGCCGGGAGTCGTTGGCCTGGTCGCGCTCGTGTTCCTCGCGGTGATGCGCCGACGCCGGCGGTGACGTCAGCCTCCGGTGGTGTGAATCCGGACGCGGCTGGCGACTGCGGTAGGACATCCACTCGCCAGTGGTGACGACCGCCGTCGGGAATCGAAGGTCTGCGTCACCAGCGGAGGCCTGCGTCACCCGGACCCGCCGCGCGGGCGACCCTCTAGGATCCCGTCACCAGCGGTGGCCGTCAGGCTTCAGTGGTGATCACCGCCTCCGGTGGTGACTTCCACCGCCGGTGCATCCACACCCACTGTTCGGGGGCCTCGCGAATGGCCGCCTCGATCTGCTGCGAGAGCGCGGCGGTGAGGCCCACCGCATCGAGCCCCAGGGTCGAAAGCTCACGCATCACCACGCGGTATCGCCCGTCGGCGGCGCGCTGACAGAACCCGACGACGACGGCCGCTCCGGTGCGCAGGGCGAGATCGGCGGCGGCGCGGGGCGTCTTCGCTGGCCGGCCGAAGAAAGGAACCCAGACGGACTGCACGTCGGTGTCCTGGTCGATCAGCATCCCGAGAATTTGCCCATCACGAAGCGCTCGCAGCATGAACCTGGCCGCTCCGGGCTGACCGCGCCAGATTGACTTGAGCTTCGACGACGCGCGGAACTTCTCGATCAGCGCGGTGGTGCGAGGGTCCGTCGTCTCTTTCGCGATCGTCTGACACGGGTAGCCGGCCAGAGCGACGCGCCGTGCGAGCAGCTCCCAGTTGCCGACGTGGCCGCTGATGAAGACCACGCCCTTGCCGCGGGCGAGCGCCGCGTCGAGCACCGAACGGTCGTCCCACCGCACCCAGGCGTCGGGCGCGGCATCGATCTGCTCGACGCAAACGAGCTCGAAGATCATCTTCCCGAGGTGGCGGAAGCACGCGCGAACCAACGCAAGCCGCTGCGACGGGACCATCGAAGGAAACGCGACTTCGACGGACGCGAGCGCCTTCCTCCGGTCGGAACCCGCAAGAACAAAGGCCAGCCAACCGAACCCCGCTCCGAGCCAGGACGAAAATCGAATCGGCAGCGATGCAAGCACCGCGACGCCCGTGCGTAGAGCGGCATAGCGCACCGCCCGCTTGACCCGCTTGCGTAAGGGGGGACTGTTCAACAGGCCCGCGTTATACGCCCTGCCATGATGACGCCGCTGCAAGAGCTTGCCGCACTCCTCAGGCCATCGGGCGGCGGGCTGTACCTCGTCTCGACGGGCAAGGCCGAGCAGCAGGCGCTGCAGCAAAAACTGTATGGCGTGTCGTCGCCCGCCGAAGTGCAGGCGAAGTTCGAGGCCAACCTCGCGCGCATCGCGACGGCGAAAGGCGTGATGCTCGGCGTGCCCAGCGACGTCGGCGCCGGCTTCTCGCGTGGAGCGAACCTCGGACCTCAGGCCATTCGTTCGCGCCTGCTCGAAGATTTCAAAGACTGGCCCGCGCAGATGGACGCGATGGGGCTCGTCGACCTGGGCGATGTCTTCGTCGTGCCGCAGCTGCTGCACGACGACATGCTCACCGAGGCCCAGAAGGAAGCGTCACGGCGTGCACTCTACCCACAGCATCCCGGGGTGCTGTTGCCTGTGAGCCCGCTGTCGATCGCCGAACGTGCGTGGGATCTCATCTTTCAGGTGAACCCGAACGTGAAGCCCTTCGTCATCGGGGGCGACCACTCGAACTCGTTGCCGGTGAGCTTCGCGCTGGCCCGCGTGCGCAAAGAGC
>JAYUXE010000103.1:0-2535 GCA_043753165.1 Archangiaceae bacterium
TTTGGAATCGCCGCGATGGTGGCGAGCGCATCGGGGCCGACGGGGCCATCGCACGTCGCGACCTCCGACGTGTTGCGAACGACGAGATCGAACGGGTCCATTTACGCCGTGACGCCGGGGATCTTCACGCCGCGCTCTTTCGCCGCGGTGATGGCTTCGTCGTAGCCCGCGTCGACGTGGCGCAGCACGCCCATGCCGGGATCCGAGGTGAGCACGCGGCTGATTCGTTTGGCCGCCGCCTCCGTTCCGTCCGCGACGATCACCTGGCCCGCGTGCAGGGAATAGCCGATGCCGACCCCGCCGCCGTGGTGGTACGAGACCCACGACGCGCCGTTCACCGCGTTGATGAGCGCGTTCAGAATCGGCCAGTCGGCCACCGCGTCCGAGCCGTCTTTCATCGCTTCCGTTTCGCGGTTGGGCGACGCCACGCTGCCGCAGTCGAGGTGGTCGCGGCCGATCACGATGGGGGCTTTCACCGCGCCTGTCTTCACGAGGTCGTTGAAAAGGAGCCCCGCCTTGTCGCGCTCGCCGTACCCGAGCCAGCAGATGCGCGCCGGCAGCCCCTGGAAGGCGACGCGCTCGTTCGCGAGCTCGAGCCACCGCAGCAGGCTCTTCTTGTGCGGAAACAGCTTCGCCAGCGCGCGGTCGGTGGTGTGAATGTCGGCCGGATCTCCTGACAAAGCGACCCATCGAAACGGCCCCTGGCCTTCGCAGAACAGCGGCCGAATGTAGGCGGGGACGAAGCCCGGGTACGCGAACGCGTCTTTCACGCCGCCCTGTTCGGCGAACGCGCGCAGGTTGTTGCCGTAGTCGAACACGTGCGAGCCGGCTTCCTTGAACGCGAGCATCGCGCGCACGTGCTCTGCCATCGAGGCGATCGAGCGCTGCACGTAGCCCTTCGGATCCGACTTGCGCAGCGCGGGCGCCTGTTCGATCGAGACGCCGGTGGGCACGTAGCCGCCCAGGGGGTCGTGGGCCGATGTCTGGTCGGTGACGAAGTCGGGCTTGAAGCCGCGGCGCAAGAGCTCGGGCAACACCTCGGCTGCGTTGCCGATCACTCCAATCGATTTGCCAATGCGCCTGGCCTTCGCGTCGGCCACCAGCGCCAGCGCTTCGTCCAGCGAGCCCGCGACGACGTCGAGGTACCGCGTCTCGACCCGGCGTTTCGCGCGCGTGGGGTCGACTTCGACGTTCAGCGAGACGGCGTTGCACATCGAAGCGGCCAGCGGCTGCGCGCCGCCCATGCCGCCGAGGCCCGCGGTGAGAATGACGCGGCCGGCGAGATCGTCGCTGCCGAAGTGGGTGCGGCCCGCCTGCGCGAACGTCTCGTAGGTGCCCTGCAGAATTCCCTGCGTGCCGATGTAGATCCACGAGCCGGCCGTCATCTGGCCGTACATCATCAGGCCCTTTGCCTCGAGCGCGCGGAAGTGATCCCACGTCGCCCAGTGGCCGACCAGGTTCGAGTTCGCGATCAACACGCGCGGCGCGTCGACGTGGGTGCGCATGATGCCGACGGGCTTGCCCGACTGGACCAGCAGCGTCTCGTCGTCTTCGAGGCTCTTGAGCGACGCGACGATGTTGTCGAACGCTTCCCAGTTGCGCGCCGCCTTGCCGGTGCCGCCATAGACGACGAGATCCTCGGGGCGTTCGGCGACGTCGGGATCCAGGTTGTTCATCAGCATGCGCAGCGCTGCTTCCTGAACCCAGCCCTTGCAGCTCAGCTGGTTGCCACGCGCGGCGCGAATCACTCGAGGGGTGCCCATGTGCCGCCGATATAGACCACAGCCCAAAGGGTCAGATAGAGCAGCACTCGGATGATGCGTTACGTCGCCATCGGAGCAATCGTCGGCTTTCTGGTCGCCTGGTTCCTGCTGTCTTCGGGGCCGGCCGTCGTGACGCCGCCGCCTCCTCCGCCCAGCGCGCCCGTGTTGTTGCCGCCGTCGCGTCCGACCCCGGACCAGATGCGTGAGCTGCAGCGTGTACCGGAAGGCGCGAAGCCCCGGGCGCTGTAGACTGCGCGTCCCGTGTTGAAGCCCTTTCTGCTCTGCGCACTTCTCGCCGGGTGCACGCACGACGACGTCGCGCGCCGGTATGCCGACGCGCTGGAGCAGGGGCGGGTGGACGAGGCGTGGGCCCTGTCGGCGCAGCTCGATCGCGAACAGTTCGGGGCGCGGTATGCCGATGCGGGGGCGCGAAAGGCGCGGGCCGAGGGGGTGCGGCGCGCGGTGTCGCTCGAGGCGAAGGGCGATGGGTGGCGGGTGGTCGAGACGCCTTTGCCGGTGGCGGCTGCGGACGATGCGCGGCTGGCGCGCGAACGGGTCGACCACTTTCTCGCTGCGGTCGACAGCGGAGACTTCGAGGCGGTGTTTGCCGACCTGTCTGCGTCGTGGCGCGCGCGGTACACGCCGGCGCGGTTGAAGGCGGACTTCACGGGTGAGCCTTTTGCGATCGAACGCCTGCAGCGGATCAAGGCGGCATTGCCAGGCAAATGGGAAGTGACGGCCGCCGGGCCGCAGCTGGTGCTGGGCGAAGGCA
>JAYUXE010000104.1:0-2535 GCA_043753165.1 Archangiaceae bacterium
GTGCCTGGTCGCGGTCACCGCGTGGGCGAGCGAGCCCGAAGGGCATGGCGGCGCGGACGAGCACCACAGCAACGACACGCCGACGGTCATCATCCATCACGTCAGCGACTCGCTCGACTACGAGTTCGAGATTCCGTGGCCAGGCGTCGAGCACAACCCGACGCTGCACCTCGGTGAGATTTTCGCCCCGCTCGTGTTCGAAGGGACGCCGGGTGCGTGCGCGAAGGAATCGCCGGCTTCGTTCTCGGCGGCGCCGGGCCTTGGCGCGTGGTTCATCAATGGTTGTTACGACCTGCGGCCGACCAAGAGCATCTTGATGATGTGGATCGCCGCGGCCCTGCTGCTGACGCTCGTCTTCATCTACTCGCACCGCGACGCCAGCAAGCACGTCCCCCGCGGCGCGGGCGCGAACATCATCGAAGTCCTGGTGCTCTTCGTGCGCGACGAAATCGCGGTGAAGAACATCGGAAAGGAAGAGGCGCCCCGCTACACGCCTTTCCTCACCACGCTCTTCTTCTTCATCCTCACGATGAACTGGCTCGGCCTCATTCCGAACCTGGGCAGCGCGACCGGTAACCTCGCCGTCACAGCCGCCCTCGCTTCGTGCACGTTCGTGCTGACGCAGATTGCGTCGATTCGTTCGGCCGGAATCGGCGGCTACCTCAAGCACCTCACCGGCGGCACCCCGATGTGGCTGTGGCCCATCATGATTCCGGTCGAAATCCTCGGCCTGTTCACCAAGCCCTTCGCGCTCACCGTGCGTCTCTTCGCGAACATGCTCGCGGGCCACATGGTGTTGTTCTTCCTGCTCGGCCTCATCTTCATGCTGCACCCGGCGCTCGCGGTCGTGTCGGTGCCGATGGCGACCGCCATCTACTTCCTCGAAATCTTCGTCGGCCTCGTGCAGGCGTACATCTTCACGCTGCTGTCGGCGCTGTTCATCGGCATGGGCGTCGCGATGGGACACCACGGCCACGACGACGCGCACGCCGAGGGCGGCCACCACTGAAGACTTTTCAAAGCACCCCGCGGATCCGTTTTTCGCCGCGCTGGAGGTAGTACCCAAGGGCATTCACGACTCCCCCTCAAGACGAGTCCTCACTGACTGGGCAAATGGACACTATGAACGCAGTTGCTTACGCATACCTCTCGGCAGGAATCGGCGCCGGCCTCACCATCATCGGAGCCGGCCTCGGCATCGGCAAGCTCGCGGGCGCCGCGCTCGAAGGCACCGCGCGCCAGCCTTCGGCGACGGGCGACATCCGCACCTCGATGCTCATCGCTGCAGGCCTCATCGAAGGCGCCGCGCTGTTCGCGCTGATCATCTGTATCCTTCTGACGGTGAAGGGCGCGGTTTAAGTCTTTCGTTTCGCCCGGGCGGGGCAGCGTGTTCCGCCCGGTCTTTTCCTCGTCGTACAAACGTAAGAGAGCACCATGAACTTTCTCGTCCTTGCCGCTGGCGGCGCTGGTTTTACGGATGTCCGGCCGGGCCTCATCTTCTGGACGTTGATCACCTTCTTCATCGTCGCGTTCGTGCTGCGCCGGGCGGCGTGGTCGCCGATTCTGAAGGCGGTCGATGCGCGCGAGAAGGCGATCAACGATTCGATCGAAGCCGCGAAGCGTGAGCGCGCGGAAGCCGAGAAGCTGCTGGGCGAGCAGAAGTCCGCCATCGCCGGAGCCCGCGCCGAAGCGGCCGAGATGATGCGAAAGAATCAGGCCGACATGGAGAAGTTCCGCGAAGACCTGATGGGCAAGTCGCGCAAGGAAGCCGACGATTTGAAGGCCGACGCCCGCCGCAGCATCGAAGAAGAGAAGAACAAGGCCATCGCCGATTTGAAGGCGCAGGCCGTCGCGCTCGCGATTCAGGTCGCCGAGAAGCTGATTGAAGAGAAGCTCGACGACGCGAAGCACAAGGCGCTCGCCGACAAGTTCATCAGCGACCTCGCTGCCAAGCGCCCGTCGGCTTAAGCCGGGCCGGTAAGGCGAGCCGCTTTTGCGTGCCCCGCATGGGGCACGCGGGCGAGACGGCGGCCCCAAGCAAGACACCTATGTTAGTTAGAGGGCCTCCGCGGGAGGTCGTCGTTGTCGTCGCGCCTTGGCAAGTACGAGCTGCTCTCGAGGATTGCCAGGGGCGGAATGGCCGAGACGTTTCGGGCGCGCGTCGAAGGCGCAGCCGGCGTCACGAAGCAGGTGGTCATCAAGAAGGTCCTGCCTGAGCTGTCCAAAGACCCCGACTTCATCGCCGCATTCATCGACGAGGCGAAGCTTTCGTCGGCGCTGAGCCACGGAAACATCGCGCAGGTGTTCGAGTTCGGGCGCTTCGACGACGACTACTTCCTCGCGATGGAGTGGGTCGACGGGAAGTCGATTGCCGAAATCTTCACCCGGCTGCACGAGAAGCAGCTGGCGTTCGTCCCGCCTTCCATCGCGTGCTTCGTCGCCATCGAGGCGCTCAAGGCGCTGCACTACGCGCACACGCGGCTCGGCGAAGACGGCCAGCCGTTGAACCTGGTGCACCGCGACGTCAGCGCCGAC
>JAYUXE010000105.1:0-6050 GCA_043753165.1 Archangiaceae bacterium
GGGCTTCGTCTTGAAGACGACGTCGTCCGGGATGCGCGCTTCGCGACGGCGGGCAGCGTCATCAGTCCAGCTCGTTGGCAGGTAGAGCTCGAAGTCGATGGGGAGATGGTCGCTGCGAGTGGCGAGACTCAGACTTACGCCAGCAGCTCCACGGCGACGGGTCCTGATGGATGGCTGGCTGTCGGAAAAAGCGTGCACAGTAGCTCAGTAATGTGTACGCTTGTTCTCGGAGTGAATGTCGCCCTCGCCCTTTGCCGCGCTGACGGAACCGTTTACGTACGCGCAGGCGCTCGAGGCGGGCTTGTCGAAACACCGCTTTTACCAACTGCGCGACGAGGGCGAGATCCAGCCGCTGGCCCGGGGACTTTACCTTCGCGCAGAATCTAACCTGGCGGACATCGACCTGGTGGAGATCGCCATGAGGTCGCCTCGGGCCACTCTGTGCTTGACCAGCGCCTTGGTGCAGCACGGGCTGTCTGACGCGATTCCCCGAGCGCATGACGTCGCAATTCCGCGGGGTGCCCGCGCGCCAGTGGTTTCGGTGCCCGTGCAGTGGCACCGCTTCGATACGGCGATGTTCGATGTCGGCCGGCACAGTCGGCGGCTCGGCCGAGGCGTGGAGATCGGCGTCTACTCGGCAGAACGCACGATTCTCGACGCATTTCGAACTCGTCGCACCGAAGGCAACGAGCTCGGGTACGAGGCGTTGAAGCGATGGCTTCGCAAGCCAGGTCACCAGCCGTCGGCACTGCTCGAACTATCGAAATATTTTCCACGAACAACCCGCTCGCTTCGACAGGCCCTCGAGATCCTTTTGTGAGTGGAGTCACCCGCAGCTCTGTCGCCGGACGCGCGTATCTCGACCTTCAAGGGATGGGCCGAAGGGAGAAGCGCCCGACCGATGAGTTGATTCAGCTCTACGTGCTTGAAGGTTTCCTCGAACGGATGGCCGCGTCGCCGCAGGCGAAGGATCTCGTCCTCAAAGGCGGGGTGCTCCTGGCTGCGTACGCCGCACGCCGGCCGACTCGGGACATCGATCTCGCAGGCCACAACTTCTCGAACGACACGCAGAGTGTCCTGACGCTCGTGCGCTCCATTCTCGGAGCGCCTGTCGACGACGGATGGTCGTACGGAGAGCCAGCGGTGGAGGTCATTCGACCTGACGAGCTGCTGCTGCGACGGGCTGTTAAGACGGAGGCCCCCGGCCTTGGGCTGCGCCGGGTGACGGCAGCGTGGCTGGGCTGACACTGCCACGTGCTACCGCTTTACATCTGGCCCTTTCAGGCCCCCAACCCGACCGGGATGAGGTGCTGATGTCCGTCTGGGGGCACCAAAACCGCAGACTTTCCGATAACCTTGAAAGTCCCACGTCATTCAAGAACCCCGAAGGCTCACGCCCATGACCAGCCCCATCGCCAAGAAACCCGTTTCCAGCCCGTTTTCGTTCAAGAGCATCGCGGACATCGGGAAGAAGGCGGTCACTGGGGGCCTCGCGGGCGCGGCAGTGAAGAAGGCGGTGACCGACGGCTTTGAAGGCGCCAAGGCGATCGGAGAAAAGGGCTTGAAGGGCGCCTGGACGGCGGCGAACAAGACGGCCGCCGAGCTCGCCTCGAACCCCACTGACAAGCTGAACCTGCTGGGCAAGCTGAAGGTCGCGGGCGGAGCCATCGGCACCGTCACCGGCCTGGCGACGCTTCCCGGCAAGGTCGGCACGGCGATTAAGGACATTCGTCAAGCGGTGCGCAACGGCTCGGTCGGCGACATCGCAACCGCCGCCCAATCAGGCATCGCGGCAGTCAAGGGCGCGGTGACGACGGTGAAGTCGGCGCTGACGACGGCCGTCACGGTCAACAAGCTTTCGAGCACGTACAAAGCGGCGAAGGTGGCCTTCGAGACTGCAGTGCCAGGCGCGAGCAAGGCCGTCACCGCGGCCGCTGCGAAGGCTGCGATGAAGAGCACCTTCGAAGGCCTGACCAAGGGCGCAGTGAAGGGCGCCGCGACGGAAGCGGCGCTGCTGGCGGCCAAGGAAGGCGGCACGATCGCGAAGGCAGTCGTTGGCTCGGCAGGTCGAGCGGCGGCAAAGGCGGCCCTGCGCGAAGGCGGCAAGGCGGCCGGCGAAGCGGCGCTGAAGGCGGGCGCAAAGGCGGCGGCGGGCGGGTTGGGCAAGGCGGCGGCGCGGTTCGCTCCGGGGCTCAACATCGCGATCGCGGCGTTGGACACGGCCAACGCGGTGGCGACGGTGATGGACCCCAAGGCTTCGACGGGCAAGAAGGTGTGCAGCGTGATCACCGCCGTCGGGTCGATCGCCGCGGCCACGAACATTCCGGTCGTCAGCCAGGTCGGCGCGGCGGTCTCTGCGGTCTCTGGTTTCATCGGGTCGTTCTTCTAAACCTCTGGTAGGAATCGCCGGTGAGGACCCGCCGGTACAACCCAGTCTGGGACTTCGGCACGGCGGGCTTCGTCCCTGGAGACACCGTGACCAAGAGCAAAAAACCTTCGTCCAAAGGCGTGGCCTACCTGCTGAAGATGGGCCCGATGGGCGACGCGCTGGCGGTGACGCCGGTGGACTTACCGAAGGTGCGCGCACCGTCGACCGAAGGCCTCGAAGTCGTCGTGCCGCTGCCGGCCGACCTCACCCAGGACGATCTGCTGCGCCGCTTTCACGAGCTCAAGCGCGCCCACGCGAAGACGCGAGAACGGGTGAAGGGGGAAGCGCTCGCGATGGGAGACGACGTTCAGCTCGACACCCTGGGCTACAGCGGGGGCAAGCTGATTCCCTTCTCGGCGCGGTTCGGGCTGTGGCTGGAGCTCGCTCCCCAGCTGACGCTGCCGGGCTTTGCCGAGGCGATCGCCGGCGAGAAGCTGGGCGACAGCCTCGAGATCGAGCTGACGATTCCCGCCGACTACCCGGTGGAAGCGCTGCGCAATCAGCCGGCGCGCTTCATCGTCGACGTTCGGGCCGCGAAAGAAGTGACCGAGCCCGACGACGAGGCGCCCGCGTTTCTCAAGGCGATCAACAAGGGCAAGACGCTGGAAGACGTGATGGACGCGATTCGCGACGAGCTCGAGGACGAGCTGGCGGATCAGTTGACGCTCGAAGGGCAAGATCTGGTGCTCGACGCGCTGATCGAACGTTCGGAGGTGCAGGTCTCACAGGCGCTGATCGACGAAGAGGTGCGCCGCCGCTGGGGCCAGCTCGAGGGCAAAGCGCTGGTCGAGCGCGGCTTCGATGCCACCGAGCAGCAGGAAGCGCTCAACACGTGGCTGACGGATCCCCTGACCCGCACCGACTGTGAACGGCGGCTGAAGATCGCCCTGGTGCTCAAGGCCATCACCGAGCGCGACAAGTTGCAGCTGACGCCGGAAAAGCTCGAAGAGCTGGCAACGATTTCTGCCGAGCCGTTCGGGCTGACCGCGGCCGACGTGAAGAAGGGGCTGCGCGAATCCAAAGAGCTCACTGCCCAGATGGCGCAAACCGCGTGGCACATGCTGGCGGTCGAGCACGTGATGTCGCTGGCGTCGATCAAGTACGAGGGCGCCTGAGCCTCGAGAGGGCCTGTACCTGGACGAGACGTCGTCTACCGTCGCTGCCATTGATCGAAGTACGGTCCCCCGGATGAAAACCCGGGCGGCGCTGCTGGTGGTGGGACTTCTTGCAGCCTGTGCGGATGAGAAGAAGGCAGACGTCGCGGGCCGCGCCGAGCTGAGGCGCGTGTCGGGCACGGGCTTCGAGCTGGTTCCGGCAGAGAAGCAGCACCCGTACTGCCTCGTCTTCACCATCTCGGCCAACGGAGTGATTCGTCAGCTCACGATGTCGCGCGACAACGTCTCGTACGCGTGTCCGGCGGGGAAGCCAGTCGGAGGCCATTCGTACCGGGTGCCGTTGGATGAAGGCACGGTGAAGGTTCACGTTTTGTTCAGCAGCCAGCGGGTGAACGCGGCGTCGGTGGCGCAACAGCTGTTGGACTTGAGGGAACGCGCGCAGATCAACTCGATCGATCTGCGGTTGCCGGGCAACGCGACGATCGAGACGTTGAGCTTCGTGCCCGAGACGGACTCTCCGCCGCCGCTGGGTGGTGTGGTCGGCGCCGACGGCATGATCGACGCCGGTACGCCGTGATTCGGGTTGGGGTTTTCGTCTTCGTTCTGGCGCTGACCGGATGCAAGCCGACGCGGCTGACGCCCAATGGCTGTCTCGAAGACAAGGACTGTGGAAACCCTGCGGCGGCGTACCGCTGCGAGGCACAGACGGGCGAGTGCTATTGCCGAACGAATGATGCGTGCCAGCCGCGCGAATTCTGCAACGCAGCGGGCTTCTGCCAGGACCGCGCGGGCTGCGAAAAGAACTCAGACTGCCTCGACGATTCGCTGTTCTGCGACACGACGGCGGGCACGTGCCTGAGCAAGGGGCGGTGCACCAACGACTTGCAGTGCGAGCTCGGGCAGATCTGCGACCTGTCGCGAAGCACGTGCGTGCCGGGTTGCCGGACCAGCGGTGACTGCCCGGGCAGCGCGTGCCGGTGTGGCGACCTGCCGTGCGCGTGTACGGGGACGACGCCGGCGGAGGTCGCGCAGTGCGCGGTGGGCGAGTGCGACCCGAACTTCTGCGCCGACAACACGCAGTGCAAGTTCGGCGAGAAGTGCGGCATCGAGAAGCCGGACGCGGGGCAGACGCGCGCGAACTGCTTCAGCGACTTCGACGTCGATCGAAAGCCGTACTGCGCGAACTGCGTCAGCGGCGCCGGCATCAGCACGTGCGGCACGGGCGCGAACTACTGCATCACCGACACGCGGACGGCGTCGACGTACTGCGGGTCCGACTGCAGCGGCGGCGAGTCGTGCCCGCGCGGCTACGGCTGCCGCGACATCATCGTGGTGTTCTCGCGCTGGCAGTGCGGCCCCAACGTCCCCTGCCCTGCGGACCCTGCACTGCCGTGCAGCGAAGACAAAGACTGCAAGCGCGGTGGCTCGTGCATCAAGCCAGGCGGTGGCGTGGCGGGCTTCTGTTCGGGCGTGTGCCGCGTGCGCGAAGGCGCGACGTTCGGGTTCTGCAGCTGCCAGGTCGACGTCGATTGCGCGCAGGAATCGTGCAGCGGCGGTGAGTGCACCATCTCGCGGAAGAAGTGCATCACCGAGCAGGACTGCCGGCCGATTCGCTGCGTCGATTTCAACAACGCCGGCGGTTGTTTGATTGGTCAGAACTGCACGCCGGAAAACGGGCTGACGTGCATCGAAGTCGGGAAGTGAGGCTGTGGTGGTTCATGCTTGCCTCAGCGCCCGTCGCTTGCTCGTCGCCCACGATCGCCGCGTGTGAGGCCGCAGGGGGTGAATGCCGCTTCGCCCCAGGCTGCTCCGGCGTCGTCGGGCCGCAAAACTGCAACCCCTCGAACAACCCGGGCGGCGCAATCTGCTGTCTGCCCTGCCCCGACGCTGGATTCGGTTGTCGCTAAGCCCCCTGCCCCAAGTAGGTTTGGGGGCAGTTCGAATCGGAAGAGGGGCACACATGCGACGCGCGCTTCTGTTGGGGACGATGTTCTTGCTTGGCTGTCCACTCGATACGGGCACGGGCACGGGCGGAGGTGGCGGCAGCGGTGAGACGGGCCGCGTCGCGGGCAAGCTGACGGTCTTTCAGGGCGCCAAGTCCGCGCCGACGTTGCCGACGCTTTCCAGCATCGTCCCGAAGCTGAAGCCGCGCGCGAAGATTCCCGTGCGCGAGCTGCTGGGGAAGGTCGAGAAGGCTTCCCGCTTCCAGCCGCCCATCGCCGTCGCGGCGCCGCTGGCCCCGGGCCCCACGTTCACCGAGTGGATCCCCGGGCAGATCATCGTGCGCTTCGCCGAGAAGATCGACGCGAAGGCCGCTGTTGCCCGCGTGCGCGCGACGAACCTGAACCTCACCCACGGCGGCTTCGTGTCCGAGTACCTGCACGTGCTCAAGGTGACGAAGCGCGATCGAACGGCCTTGAGCGTCGGCGAAACGCAGGAGCTCGCGCAGAAGTGGCAGACGCTGCCCGGCGTGCGCTTCACCGAAGTCGATCAGTGGCAGCACACCT
>JAYUXE010000106.1:0-6040 GCA_043753165.1 Archangiaceae bacterium
GTCTGGCCCAACACGTTGAACAGCGCCTGCCGGACCTTGTCGGACGTCGGGCGAATCACGTCGGCGTTCTTTGGCGCCTTCAACACCCTTCCGCCTGCGCTGCCGGACACGATCCGCATCGTTTCCAGCCATACCTGATCTGCCCTGCGTCAGCGCGGAATCCGCACACGCCCCCACCCAAGCCTTCATCTCTGGTCGATCTGAGGGGGGCTTTCGGCTAGGAATCGGACACTTCGCGCCGCCGGGTGTCCTGACCTGAGGCGGCTGTAAAGGGGCAACCGATGGATTTCGACCGCTACCAGAACCTCCACACGATCATCATGCTCCGCGACATCTTGCGGAAATGGTGGAGGTCCGAGCTCACCTTCGCGAACAAAGAAGGCGTGGTGTTGGAATGGACGAAAGGGCAGATCGCGCCGCCGCCCAACGACTTTTGCCGGCTGTCGCTGTTCTCGAAAGAAGGCTTTCAGCGGTGCACGAGCTCGGTGCGCGTACTGCACGAGAAGTTCCGCACCAGCCGGAAGCTGCGCCGCAGCCAGTTCCACGACTGCCACCTCGGCTTCAGCATCGTGGGCGCGCCGCTGTACATCAACGGCGAGTACGAAGGGATGCTGTTCGTCGAAGGCTTCGCGCGCCAGGAAGTCAGCGTCGCCGAGGCCGAACGCATCAAGACCAAGATCCGCGAGCTCAACAACGGCGCCACGGATCTCGAGCGCGCCATCGAACGCATTCCCCTGATGTCCCTACCCGAGGTCGACAAGATTTCCGACCTGCTCGAGTTCGGCGTCAACGAGATCGCCAACTACGAAGCCGAGCTCGCCCGCCGCGACGAAACCATTCAGTCGCTGTCCACCGAGCTTTCTGACCGCTACAAGTTCGAGAACATCATCGGCAAGTCGGGCCCGATGCTCGAGGTCTTCCGCCTGCTCGAGAAGGTCTGCAACAGCGACTCGACCGTGCTCATCAACGGCGAATCCGGCACCGGCAAAGAGCTCGTCGCGCGCGCCATTCACTACAACGGCCCGCGCAAAGACAAACCGTTCGTCGTCCAGAACTGCTCGGCCTTCAACGACAACCTGCTGGAAAGCGCCCTCTTCGGCCACACCAAGGGCAGCTTCACCGGGGCGCTGCGCGACAAGAAGGGCCTCTTCGAGGTTGCCCACAACGGCACCTTCTTCCTCGACGAGGTCGGCGACATGTCACCTTCGCTGCAGGTGAAGCTGCTGCGCGTGTTGCAGGAAGGCGCGTTCATTCCCGTCGGCGGCACCTCGCTTCGCGAAGTCGACGTTCGCGTGATCGCGGCGACGCACAAAGATCTGCACGAGATGGTGAAGCGCGGCGAGTTCCGCGAAGACCTGTACTACCGCATCAACGTGATCCGGATTCAGGTTCCGCCGCTGCGCGATCGCAAAGACGACCTGCTGATCTTGATCGATCACTTCTTCCGCAAGCACCACCGCGACGGCCAGCGCGCCCGCGGCCTGGCGCCCGACGCCGTCGCCGTGCTCGCCGGCTACCACTGGCCCGGCAACATCCGCGAGCTCGAGAACGAGATCGAACGCCTGCTGGTGCTCGGCAGTGATCTCGACGTGATCCCCGGCGATCTGATCAGCAGCCGGATCAAGGACGCGGTCGCTCCGACGAGTGGGCCGCTTGCTTCGGCCAGCCGCACGCCGCTGGCGCTCGCCGGCAAGCTCAACGACGCCGTCGAGTCGCTGGAACGCGAGATGATCAGCCAGGGCCTGACGCGCACCCGGTACAACAAGAGCAAGCTGTCGCGCGAGCTGGGCATCAGCCGGTCGAACCTCATCTTGAAGATCGCGAAGTACGCGCTCGACCGCCCTGGCATCGACGAGGACAAGGAAGACGCCGAGGTCGGGCTGACGTGAGCTACTACCGGCAGGACGTGATGCCGACGGCCGACGGGGCCGACCTCTGGTTCCAGGTGCAGGGGGACGGCGAGCCTTCGGCGGTGCTCTGCGATGGGCTCGGCTGCGACGGGTTCGTGTGGAAGTACCTGCTGCCCGTGCTGCGCAACGATCGCCGCGTGCTGCGCTGGCACTACCGGGGCCACGGCCAGTCGGGGGTGCCCGTCGATCAGACGCGCATCGGCATGGAATTCAACTGCGACGATCTGCTGAAGCTGCTGGATCACGCGGGCCTCGAGAAGCCGGTGATCTTCGGCCACTCGATGGGCGTACAGGTCGCGCTCGAGTTCCACCGCCGCCATGCCTCGCGCGTCTCGGGCCTCGTGCTGCTCTGCGGCAGCTACGGGAACCCCCTCGACACGTGGCACGACCACACCCTGCTGCGAAAGCTGTTCCCCTTCATCGCCGCGGCGGTCGAGAAGGCGCCCCACCTGGCCCGGGCGATCACGTCGCGCTTGAAGACGTCGATCGCGCTCGAGTTCTCACTGCGCACCGAGCTCAACAAGGATCTGCTGGCCCGCGACGACTTCTGGCCCTACCTCGAGCACCTCTCGAAGATGGATCCCCTGATGTTCGTGCGGACGCTGGACTCGCTCAAAGATCACACCGCCTGGGACCACCTGCCGCACATCGACGTGCCGACGCTGGTCGTGGGGGGCGAAATCGACCGCTTCACCCCCGTCTGGCTGTCCGAACGGATGGCGAACCACATCCCCGGCTGCGACTACCTGTTCGTGCCCGGCGGCAGCCATACCGCGCCGTTAGAGCGGGCGGGTCTGGTCAACGACCGCATTCAACACTTCCTAAAGACCCGCGTCGGACTCGAGCGATTGTCTAAGTCCGCGTAGCGCTGTATAGGCCGCGCCTTCCTCACACTTCAGGCACCATGTTCCCCCGAGAGAAAATCCGTAACGTTGCGATCGTCGCCCACGTCGACCACGGCAAGACCACGCTCGTCGACCACATGCTCCGGCAACAGGGCGTGTTCCGCGCCAATGAAGCCCTCACCGAACGGGTCATGGACTCGAACGATCTCGAAAAAGAGAAGGGCATCACGATCATGGCCAAGAACACGGCCGTCCAGTACCTGGGCCACCAGATCAACATCATCGACACCCCCGGCCATGCCGACTTCGGTGGCGAGGTCGAGCGCGGCCTGCGCCTCGTCGACGGCGTCCTGCTGCTGGTCGACGCCGCCGAAGGTCCGCTGCCCCAGACGCGCTTCGTGCTCGGCAAGGCGCTGGGCCTCGGGCTGAAGACGGTGCTCGTGATCAACAAAATCGATCGCAAAGACGCGCGGGCCCGCGAGATCCTGGACCAGGTCTACTCGCTGTACATCGACCTGGGCGCCGACGAGACGCAGCTCGACTTCCCCGTGCTCTACGCGGTCGCGCGCGAAGGCCAGGCCTCGACGCGCCTCGAAGAGCCGGGCACGACGCTGAAGCCGCTGTTCGACTCGATCATCAGCCACATCAACGCGCCGGTCGCTCCGGCGCCCGATGCGCCGACGCAGCTGCTGATCTGCAACCTCGACTACGACGACTACGTCGGCCGCCTCGCGGTCGGACGCGTGAACTCGGGCCGCCTCTACACGAACATGCCGGTGTCGATCGTTCGAGAGAACGACAAGGTCGAGCAGGGCAAGGTCGTCAAGCTGTACGGCTTCTCGGGCCTGAAGCGCGCCGAGATCGCCGACGCGGGCCCCGGTGAGCTGGTGTCGATCGCCGGCATCGAGAACCTGACCATCGGCGACACCATCTGCGAGCAGGCCCGCCCGCTGGCGCTGCCCCGCATCAAGGTCGATGAGCCGACCATGATGATGATGTTCAAGGTCAACGACGGCCCGTACGCCGGCCGCGAAGGCAAGTACGTCACCTCGCGCAACCTGCGCGACCGCCTGATGAAAGAGTCGTACCGAAACGTCTCGATTCGCGTCGAGCCCACCGAGACGCCCGACGCGTTCAAGGTCGTCGGCCGCGGCGAATTGCAGCTGGCCGTCATCATCGAGACGATGCGCCGCGAAGGCTTCGAGCTCACCGCCTCGAACCCCGAGCCCGTGACGAAGGAAGTCGACGGCGTGCGGCACGAGCCGATGGAGCTCATGGTTGCCGACGTGCCCGAGACGGCCGTGGGCGTGGTCACCGAGCGCCTCGGGCCCCGCAAGGGCCGCATGGTCGACATGGGTCAGCTGGGCGGTGGGCGCACGCGCCTGCAGTTCCGCATTCCTGCGCGCGGCCTCGTCGGCTTCCGTTCGGAGTTCCTCACCATCACCAAGGGTGAAGGAATCATGTCGAGCCAGTTCGACGGGTACGAGCCGTGGTTCGGCTACATCCCCCGCCGCGCCAACGGGGCCATCATCAGCGATCGCATCGGCGACACCGTGCCGTACGCGCTCTTCAGCATCCAGGAACGCGGCAAGCTCTTCGTCACCAACGGCGTCCCCGTCTACGAAGGGATGATCATCGGCGAGAACGCGCACCCGTCGGACCTCGACGTGAACTGCTGCCGCGAGAAGAAGCTCACCAACGTCCGCGCGGCTGGCCGCGACGAGAACGTGCTGCTCGTGCCGCCCGTCGAAATGGGCCTCGAGAAGTGCCTCGAGTGGATTGGTGAAGACGAGCTGGTCGAAGTGACGCCGAAGAGCGTTCGCATGCGCAAGCGCAAGCTGGCCCTGGGCGACCGCTACCGCGCGGATCGCAACCGCAAGCGCGAGAAGGCCGAAGGCTGAGCCGGGCGTGGCTGAAGGTGCTGGATCCCGCCCGCCTCACGGCGCGGCGGATCCGCCTTCCGGACGACGGCCACGAATTCGTCATCGGGGGTGAAGACCTGCCGCTGAACGGCGGCGCTTCGGTGCGGCTGTTCATGCGACGGGGGCAGTGCCTCGTTCTCGAGGCGAGTCACGGCGTCGAGATCGATCGCGTGTCTGCGTCGCGGCCTTCGGCGCTGCACCATGGCGATCTGATCTCCGTGGGCGAGACGCAGCTGGTGTTCGGGTATTTCGACGAGCACCGTTCGCCCCAACTCGAGGCCGAGATCTCGCAGCGGCCCGACGCGGACGAGACGTGGGCCGTGTACGCCGACTGGTTGCAGGAACAGGGCGACCCGCTGGGCGATCGGCTCGCGAACCCGCAGCCGGCCAACGACAAGTTCTGGCTCGAGGCGCTGGACGCGGTCGAGGTGAAGTGGTCGCACGGGATGATCGCCGAGGCGGTGTTTCGCGAGAGCCTGGGCAGGTTCCTGGGCAGTGCGCGGAATCAGCTGACGCATCTGCTGTCGCTGCGCGCGTCGATGTTCTTGAGGCGGCTGTCGCTCGACCTGCTGGCCGACGAACAGGCGCTCGCGCCTGACGTGATCGCGGCGCGCGTCGAGGCGTTCTTGAAGCAGCTGCCGCCGATGCCCGCGCTCGAGCAGCTGAGCGTCGGGTATCAGCTGGTCGACGGTGCGCTGCCGGCGTCGATCCTCGTGAAAGATCCGCGCTTCCCGAAGCTCGGATTAGACCCTGTGTTTCGGTACGCGCGTGCAGGCATGTTCGAGTCGGTGGACGGCTCGACGATCGCCGCGGCGGGCACGCGGATCTCGGTCTCGGGCGAAAGGGTGACGCTTTCTCGCATCGGGGACAGGGGACGTTTGCCCAGCTGCAGCTTCGACGACGTGGGCGGGCGGGTGCTGATGCAGGTGACCGAGGGCCGCGAGCACACCGTCGAGCTGAACGGCTTCCCGTGGGGGATGTCGGTGTTCCTTCTGCCCAACGACGCGCTCGAGATCTTCCCCGAACCGCGAGGCAGCCTGCCGCCCGTGAAGCTCACCTTCCGTCTCGTGTGAGGCTTTCCGTCACAGCGTGAGCCCCACGGTGCCGAGCAGATCGACGTACCGGGTCGGCCCATCGCCCAGCAGGTGCGTCATCGACGCGCGCAGGTTGACGCGAAGCCCGAAGCGGCTTCCACGAATCAGGTCGTAGCTGAGCCCAAGGCCCGTATCGAGGCCGCTGCGGTGATGAACCCCATGCTCGCCGTGCGACGACAGCCCCAGCAGCCCAGCCACGGGATCCGCCTTCGTGTCCTCGAACCCCATCTCGTGCTGATGCGCGAACGCGATGAACAGGTACGGCTTCA
>JAYUXE010000107.1:0-2529 GCA_043753165.1 Archangiaceae bacterium
AAGGCCGAGAAGCTGATGCCCGTCGACGAAGTGTTGAAGGCCGCGGCCGAGGCGAAGACTGCCGGCGCGTCGCGCTTCTGCATGGGCGCCGCGTGGCGCGAAGTGAAAGACGGCCCCCAGTTCGATTCCGTGCTGCAGATGGTGAAGGGCGTGAAGGCGCTGGGCATGGAAGCGTGCTGCACGCTGGGCATGATCTCCGAGCCGCAGGCAAAGGCGCTGAAGCAGGCCGGCCTCACCGCGTACAACCACAACCTCGACACTTCGAAAGAGGCGTACGGCGACGTCATCAGCACGCGCACGTACCAGGAACGTCTCGACACCCTCGCGCGCGTTCGCGACGCCGGCATCTCGGTGTGCAGCGGCGGCATCATCGGCCTCGGTGAGTCCGTCGACGACCGCTGCGGCATGCTCGTCACGCTCGCCAACCAGGAAGCGCACCCCGAGTCCGTGCCCATCAATGCGCTCGTGCCGGTGAAGGGCACCCCGATGGAAAACAACGCCCCGGTCAGCTCGATCGAGATGGTGCGAATGATTGCCACCACGCGAATCATGATGCCCGCCGCGATGGTGCGCCTGTCGGCCGGCCGCCTCTCGCTGAACCAGGAAGCGCAGCTGCTGTGCATGCTCGCCGGAGCCAACTCGATCTTCTTCGGTGAGAAGCTGCTGACCACCGGCAACCCCGAGTACCAGCAGGACATGCAGCTGCTGAAAGACGCAGGCGTGACGCCGCTGCAGCCCAACGTCGAGCAGTGAGCCTCGCGGGACGATGGGCGACGGAAGAGCTCGTCGCCCTGTCGGCGCGAGACCTGCTGCGGCACCTCGAGCCGCTGAGCGGCCCGCAGGGGCCCACGGTTCAGGTAGGCGGTGACGAGACGCTGATCAACTTCTCGTCGAACGACTACCTCGGGCTCGCCAACGATGCCGCACTCAAAGCCGCGGCGGCCGAGGCGCTGGAAACTTTCGGCGTCGGCGCCGGAGCGTCCCGCCTCATCACCGGCGACTCCACCCTTCACCGCAACCTCGAGCGCGCCATCGCCCAGCTCGAAGGCACGCAGGCCGCCCTGCTCTTCAACTCGGGCTACGCCGCGAACGTCGGGATTCTTTCTACCGTGTGCGGCGATGGCGACGTCCTCTTCTCCGACGCGCTCAACCACGCGTCCGTCATCGACGGCTGCCGCCTCTCGCGCGCGAAGACCGTCGTCTTTCCTCACCGAGATGTCGCCGCGTTGGAACAGCTCATCGCCACGCATCCCGGCCGCCGCCGGCTCGTCGTCACCGACAGCATCTTCTCGATGGATGGTGACCGCGCCCCGCTGAAAGAGCTCGCCGCGCTTTGCGAAAGAACGGGCGTCGCGCTGATGGTCGATGAAGCGCACGCGACCGGCGTCTGCGGCGCGACGGGAGCCGGCTTGTGCGAAGAGCTCGGCGTCGAAGCCGACTTCCGCATGGGCACCTTGTCGAAAGCCCTTGGCGCGTTCGGCGCCTACGTCGCCTGCACCGCCGACGTGCGGCAGTGGCTCTTCAATCGCGCGCGCAGCGTCGTCTTCTCGACCTCGCTTCCCCCGGCCGTCTGCGCCGCGGCCACGGCAGCCATCACCCGCATCCGGTCGGACAGCCGGCCGCGCGACGCGCTGTGGAAGAACATCCGCTTCTTCGCCGCCGGTTTGCGAAAGCTGGGTCTGCCCGCGCACGAAGACTCGGCGATTTTTCCGGTCGTGCTCGGTGCTCCAGAGAAGGCGCTGGCGGCCTCGCGCGAGCTGCGCACCAAAGGACTGCTGGTGAAGCCGATTCGCCCGCCGACGGTTCCCGAAGGCACGAGCCGCCTGCGGTTCGCGCTCAGCGCGGGACACACCGAAGAACACCTGACCCGCGCGCTGGCTGCGCTGGAGGCACTGCATGGACGCTGAAGCAACGAAGCGGTTGTGGGCAATCGACCAGGCGCACCTGTGGCACCCGTTCACGCAGATGGCGCTGTGGGCCGACGACGCGCCGCTGATGATCGAAAAGTCCGAAGGCAACTGGCTCATCGACACGCAGGGCCGCCGCTGGCTCGACGCAATCAGCTCGCTGTGGGTCACCGTGCACGGACACCGCAAGGCCGAGCTCGACGACGCGGTTCGCGCCCAGCTCGACAAGGTCGCGCACTGCACCCTGCTGGGCCAGGCGTCGGTGCCGAGCGTTGAGCTGGCCGGGAAGCTCGCGGCGATCGCTCCCAAAGGGCTGACGAAGGTCTTCTATTCCGACAGCGGCAGCACCGCGGTCGAGGTCGCCCTGAAGATGGCGTACCAGTACTGGCGACTGGTGGGCCGGCCCGAGAAACGGAAGTTCGCAGCGCTCGCCGAGGCGTACCACGGCGACACCCTGGGCTCGGTCTCGGTGGGCGGCATCGATTTGTTCCACGATCGCTTTCGCGATCTGCTGTTCGACGTCGAACGGCTGCCCGCGCCCCACGCGTACCGATGGCCGGGCAAAGACGTGCTCACCGAGTCGCTGGCCGCGGTCGAGAAGCTGTTCGTCGAAAAAGCGGGC
>JAYUXE010000108.1:0-2529 GCA_043753165.1 Archangiaceae bacterium
GTGACGAGCCACTGCCCGTATGTGCCTTCGCCCTTCGCAACGTCTTTGCTCTCGAGGCCTTTGTCTTTGAGCTCTTTGACGAGGTCGCGCTTCGCCTTCTTGTTTCCCGGCTTGGCGAGGAACTCGGCCTCGTGGTTCCCGAGCGTCACGATGACGCGCCCGCCCGCCGTCGCCGCCTGCGCCTCGAGCGCGATGAGCAGGTCGATCGCCGCCAGCGACTGGTCGCCCTTGTCGACGACATCGCCCGCGACGACGAGCACGCTCTTCCCGCCCGCCCACGCGCCTTCCTTGTTCGTCAGCCCCGCCGTCGCGAGCAGCGCGGCCAGCCGGTCGCGGCCCCCGTGCACGTCGCTGAGCGCGTAGACGTCTTCCTTCGTCGTCAACTCGACGATGGCGGGGTGGCTTTCCCAATCGCGCGCTCGGGCTTGCAGCGCGCACAGCAGCACGGCGACGGCGAAGGATCGATTGAGCACAGCCGACTTCTACTGCGGACGCGCTGCCGATGGCGGCCCTCAGTTGCCCGTTGGGTCGACGAAGGTGCTGCTGAAGCCGGCGTCAGCCTCAACCCGCCAAAGCTCGTACCGCGACGACGGGGCACCCGCGTCGGAATCGAAGTCGAGTTTTCCGCTCGCACCTTCGACATCGATCGGCGTCTTTGCCTGCATCGCGGCCACCGCTCCGGTGAAATTGCCGGGGGCGAGCGAGAAGGGCGCCCCCATCGACACGTTCTTCATCCCTTCGGCCATGCGCGGCCCGGTGATCGCGCCACCGCCGTTGGTCGCCCACGCAGCCGAGATCATGAGCAGGTACATCGCGTCGTAGCTGTGCGACGTGAAAGAGAAGTTGGCCGGGTCCGCGGAGTACTTGATGCGGAAGCGGTCGCTAAAGGATCCGAACGTCGAACCCGCGCCCTGCGCCGGGGCCGTGCCGAAGCTTCCCGCGAGCTCGGGCAAAGTGTCGACGTTGAGCAGCGCGGGATCCTTCGCGCTGTCCGAGAACAACCACCGGTGCCCACTTGCGCGGTTCAGCGCCGCCTTCGTCTTCGCGAACGTGATGATCTTCCGCAAGTCTGGCGGAAACCCCACCACCACCGTCAGCGCCGGAGCGAACGTGTTCAGCTCGTTCACCGCCTGCGTGATGTCGTCGTTCAGCTCGTAGAACACTTCCTTCACCTGGAACCGCGCCGGCAGCCGCGCACGAAGTCCGGCCGACAAGCCCTGCCCATACGTCGTGTTCACGTACGCAATGCCGATGCGCGTGTTCACCGTGCCTGCATCGGCCGCCGCCGGAAACGCGGCCGAGATCAAATCGGCCATCACGCGCGCCTGCAGCGAGTCCGACGGCGCGGTGCGCCACACCAGCTGCTTGTTGCTCTGAAAAGTTCCGATGAGCTCAGGCGATGTCGACGTCGCGCTGATCACCATCACGTCCTTCGCCGCCGCCACGTTCGTGATCGCGATCGTCTGCCCCGAGCCCGACGTCACCACTGCCGGCACCTTCAGCTCGGTCGCCAACCACTCGACCTGCTGCTTCGCCAGCGCGTCATCGCCGCCCGTGTTGCAGAACAGCAGCGCGAACTTTCGACCCTTGATGCCGTCTCGCAGGTTCCCTTCTTCCACTGCCAACGCCATCGCGTTCAGCCCCTGCTGTTCCGACTGATCCACCGTGCCGCCGTCGGGCAGGCTCGTCAGCGGCAGCGTCGCGGCGAACAACACGCGATCCGCCGAGCCGAACTCACCCGTCTGCCTGCGACAACCCGCGGTGAGGTTGATGCAATACGACTCGACGCACGCCTGGGTGTCCTTGCACTCGCCGTCTGTCTTGCACTCGGTGAAGCCCGTCGCGGTCGTCAACGAGCAAGAGGCCATCAACAGAACCGGCAACCAGCGCATCAGAAGCTCCCCTGCAGCCCGACCGACGTCGGCCCGAGCACGACCTCGACCGCTTTCGGCGCACTGGAACCACCCTTGGGCCACACGATGATCGCGACGATGGCGGCCGCTCCAGCGGCGATGTAGCCGACGTCGGCGATGTAGCCGCGCGTCCGGGTTTCGTTCTCGAAGCGCTTCTTGTCGGCCACCGTCGTCGCGGCCTGGAAGCTCGACTTGCTGGACCCCGACAACACGCCGAACGCGATGCCGGTGCCGAGCGCCGCGACGGCGACACCCCCGACGACGACGCCCGCAACCAACCGCGAGCTCGACTTGCTCTGCGCTTCGGCCGCCGCCGCCTTCTCGCGCTTCTCGTACGCTTCCTTCTGCGCCCGCGCTTTCTCGGCCTCGGCCGCCGCACTTTCCTTCGCCGACTTCGCTTCGTCTTCCAGCCGCTTCTTCTCGGCGTCGTTCACCTGGCTCGTCGCTTCATCCTTCGCGACCAGGGTCCGCAAGCGATCCATCGCCAGGTTGGCCTTCTTCACCAGCTGGGGATCCGCCCCGTCCTGCCCGACGAACTGCCGGTAGTAGTCGAGCGCAATCTTGAGCTCGCCCGCCTGGTCGTACGCGCGCGCGATGTTGTAGAGCAGCACGCCCT
>JAYUXE010000109.1:0-6039 GCA_043753165.1 Archangiaceae bacterium
CTCGCGTTTGCCAGCAGCGCCGCTTCGGGCTCCATGGGCGCCGCCATCGCCACGGTCGTCCTCACCGCGGTGCTCATCGCCGCGACGATCTGGGTCGGCCGCCCGCTGCTGATGAAAGCGGTCGCGTCGCTGGAAGCATCGGGTGAGCCCATCGGCCGAAGCGCGGTGGCCTACGCGCTGTGTGCCCTGCTGCTGATGGCGATGATCGCCGAAGGCATCGGCATTCACGCCGTCTTCGGGGCTTTTCTCGCCGGGCTGATCGTCCCCCACGACTCGAAGCTCGCCAGGGCGATGAAAGAGAAGCTCGAGGACGTGGTGGTGATCGTCTTTCTGCCGCCGTTCTTCGCGTACTCGGGCCTGCGCACCCAGTTGGGCCTGGTCAGTGGAATGGACGCCTGGCTGTGGACGGCGGCGATCATCGCCGTCGCGAGCCTCGGCAAGTTCGGCGGCACGGTGACGGCCGCGCGGTGGACGGGGCTCTCGTGGAAAGACTCGACCTCGCTGGGCCTGCTGATGAACACCCGCGGCCTGGTCGAGCTCGTCGTGCTGAACATCGGGCTCGATCTGAAGATCATCTCGCCGCAGGTGTTCGCGATGATGGTGCTGATGGCGCTGGTCACGACCTTCGCGACGCCGCCGCTGCTCAAGTGGGTTCGCCGCGAGCCGGCCGTCGTGCCGGTGCCCGCCGGCCTAGGTTGAGGCGATGAAGAGCACGTGCCGCCCGACGGCGCGGCTCGACGCGGTGAAGCCCAGGTTCTCGAGCCGCCGCACGAACTTCTGATCGGGCCCCGCAGACCAGACGACCAGCGTGCCGTGCGGAATCAGCGCGGCGGCCGCCTGTGCCAGCCCATTGTCGTCGTAGATCGAATCGTTCGAGTCCTTCGTCATCGCGACAGGCCCGTTGTCGACGTCGAGCAGGATCGCGTCGAACGGCCCCCCCTTGTACGCCTTGCGCACGTCCTTGTTCACCACCGTCACCCGCAGATCCGACAGCGGCGATGCGGCCAGTGGCGCGAGCACCCCGTGGTTCCAGTCGATCACCGCGGCCGACAGCTCGGCGACCGTGACGTGCGCAGTCGCGGGCAGCGCATCGAGCACCGCGCGAAGCGTGAAGCCCATGCCGAGCCCTCCGATGAGGATCCGCCGCACCGTCTTCGAGACGCACGCCGCCTCGGCCATCGCCCGTTCAGAGCCCGTCTGCCGGCTCGTCATCAGCGTCTGGCCGTTGCAGCGAATCGCGTACTCGACGTCGCGCTGCTGCAGCGTCAGCACCGACCCGCCGGGCACGGTCGAGGTCGCCAGCGTTTTCCAGGGCTTCACGGGTTCAGCTCCTTCGCGAAGAAGTCCGAGTGTTGGGCCAGCTGCTTCAAGTAGCCGTCGATGTCGGCGCGGGCCTGGGCTGAGAGCTCCGCGACGGGGATGACGTGCTCTTCGGGCACGTAGCGGAAGGTGAAGTTCACCCGGCGCGTCTCGAAGTCCTTCACGTTGAGCTCGAACGTGCCGCCCGTCTTGTGGTCGACGCGCTGCACGCGGTGGAACAGGTGCTTCTTGTAGCGATCGCCGCCAAAGATCTGCAGCGAGCCGTCGTCGAGCCACTGCTGCGAGGCCACGCCATCGCGCTCGCCGCGCTGGCTGCTCTCGACGAACTGGAAGAGGGCGCGCTCACCCAGCGAGACCGAGGCGACCGGGCCGGGCTCGAAGTCCTTGTGCTCGCCCACGCGCGCGCTGTCGACCCACTTTCCGTTCTCGAGCCGGCGTCCGTAAAAGTTGATCAGGCAGGTGTTCAGCTTCCATTTTTCCGGCATGTCCGCGGCGCCGAACATCTTGTGGGCACGCGCCTCGATGCGCGTGACGAGCTTCTGCAGCAGCGCAGGAAACGGCTCGGCGCGAACGCAGCGATCGAAGAGCCCCTTCGGTGGCCGGTAATAGTCGAGGCAGGCGAACTGCCAGTTGCCCAGCCAGTAGACGGGGCGCAGCAGGCGCCGCTGACTCTCGCCGTCCGGGGGTGGCCTCAGATCCGAGAACCTGTGTTCCCAGATGGGGTGCAGCGTGCGCAGCCAGGCCACGATCGCCGTGTGGTCCGCATCCGAGAGAAAGTCAGCGTCGTAGCTCTGGCCGTCCGATCGGGCTGCGTGTCGTTGACGCCCGGGCCAGCGGGGGGAATAGCCGTACAAGGTGCGGCGCAACCTAGCTCTTTGCGCCCCGAAACCAACTGCCCCGGCCGCCGAAGGGAAACTGGAAGACGCCATATTCCCAGCGCCAACCCGGCGGGCCATCGCGAACCAGCTCTCGAAGCTCGTCTTCGTCGTACTGGCGCAGCGTGCTCACCGTGCCATCCCACAGGGACGCGGCAAAGCCGGCCGGCGTCAGCCACATCAGCGCGGCCTTGACCAGCCGATCGTCTTTCTCGAGCAGCGGAGCCGCCAGCAGCGCAGGAATCCCCGTCACGGCCATCGCCATCAGGCCCCGCGGGTCACGCAGCAGCCCTTCGGCGACGAAGACGCCCTTCGAGGTGTGCGCCGCTTCGAGCAGCACCTGCCGGGCGAGCGATGGGGGGAAGTGGTGAATCGCGTTGATCACGAGCGTGACCCGGCCCTCGGCGAGGCCGGGCGGGAGCCGGGTCGCATCGACCTCCGAAGGAATGAAGGAGATTTCGCGGGGGTGCAGGGCGGCGAGCGTGGTCCAGGCGTGGACGCGGGGTTGAAGATCGCTGAGCAGAAAGTGGGGCGGGCTTTGACGGTGGGCCAGAATTTCCTCGACCAGCACCTGCGCGGGCCCCCCAGCCCCTGCCGCGAGGTCGAGGACTTCGCTGCATCCCGACCGGTTCATGAGCTCGAGGAAGGGGGAGACGATGCCGCGCAACACCCGGCCCCACCGCAGGGTTCGGCTCAGCGATTCGACGATCAGAGCCTTCAGCGGACCCGGGGCCCACGCGGCGTCGTTGAATTCGAAGAGCTGTTGGCGCGGAGGTTTCCACATGTCGGGAATAAAACCCACGTGACCCTAACCCCAGCTTGGGGGAGCATATGCCCGCCCATGCCTCTAGAACTGCGCGATCCCTCCTCTGGCAGTACCTTTCAGGTCCCCGACGAAGGCCTCACCATCGGCCGCGAAGGAGGAAAGGCCGACTTTCAGGTGAAGGACAATGGCGTCTCGAAGAGCCATTGCCGCATCTACCTGGACGGCGATGCCTGGTTCCTCGAGGACCTCGGGTCGGCCAACGGCACGTACCTGGGCGAGGACAAGCTGGCCGCCCCGACCGAGCTGATGCCGAACGACATCATCTCGATGTCGAAGACGCGCTTCGAAGTGCTGGGTCCAATCGATGGCGATGAGGGCGGGGATGAAGAGCCGCCTCCTCCGACGCCTCCTCCGGCCCCGAAGGCGAAGGCAGCTCCGGCCAAGTCGGCGGCTCCAGCGGCGGCGGCAAAGAAGCCTGCGGCCAAGCCTGCGTCGGCGGGTCCTGCGATGTCGGCAGCGCGGAAGCCGGCAGCGGCGGCCCCGGATGCGGGCGGTGACTCGGAAGCGGCGTCCGAATCGAAGGGCATCGGCTACTTCTTCATCGCGGTGCCGAAGGCGATTGCCTACTACCTCGCGGCGATTCCGCTGCTGCTCGTCAACCCGGTGGGCTCGATTCGGAAGGGCATCGCCGAACAGAAGGCCGAGCCGATGGGGCGCATGGAGCTCATCGCCTACGCGCTGCCTGCGTTGTTCGTGAGCGCCTTCCTGCCGTCGATCGCCACGGGCATCGGGCTCGCGGTCAATGGCCACTTCTCGATCATGTCCTTCATTCCAATCGGGCCTGCCATCGGCGCGGTGATCGGCGCCGTCATCACCGGTTTCGCGTGGCACCCGGTGATGGAGTGGGTCGTTCGTAAGCTCAAGGGCACTTCGGACGAGCGTTCGCGCACCAACTATTTCCTGATGTTCATGACCGCGACGGCCGTGCTGGCGGTGCCGTCTGCGGTTGGCATCCTGCTCAATCTCGTGCCCGTGCCGTTCATCGGCCTCGTGGGCGTGATCCTCAGCCTGATCGCGACGCTGGCGATGCTCTTCGTTCACTACTCGTGGCTCGTTCACTTCGACGTGATGAAGATCGTGCGCACCGTCGTGCTGGTGCTTGGCGCTTTGGCCGTGCTGGGCTCGCTGTACAACGGCGTGATGACGCAGGTCGCAGTCATCCGCGGCATGGGCAGCAGCACCGGCAGCGCGGGAGCCGTGGGCGGTGACGTCGACGCGCAGATCGCCGCTGCGACGGCGCTGGGCGAGAAGGCGGCGGCCGAAGCCGAAGCGGCGTCCAAGAAGGCGATGGCAGACGTGGCCGACGCCCAGAAGGACGCCAACGAAGCGGTGAAGGACGCGAAGGGCAAGACGAAGGAAGTGAAGGAAAAGGTCGAAGCGCCCACGGAGAAGCCGAAGGAAGTCGAAGCGGTCGCGGCCGCGGTCGAGAAGCCGGCCGAAAAGACCGTCGTCGCCGCGCCGTCCGGGGGTGGGTACCCGGCGTTCGCCTCGATGCGGGACTCGATCGAGAAGCGAATCGCCGAAGACCCGACGCTGCTCAATCGCACCTCGGGGCTGCTCGACGCCTACCGGTCGTACGAGGCCGACGTCGCAGACATCGATGGCAAGTGGTCGAAGAAGCCCGGCCCGAGCAAGGTCAACAACCACCTGCGCGACGCCGAGATCTACGAGAAGACCGAAAAGAAGGTCCGCGAGATCTACGGCAAGCTGAAGTAGTGCAAATGAAACGACGCCAGCTGCCCGCGGCCCTTGCGGTGATCACGTTGGCGTCGGGCTGCGGGGGCGTCAAAGACCGTCAGCCCTGCAACCTGGTTCCGGTTCCCGCGGCGGCCGTCGTCACGTTTCAGTGCAGTGACGGCCGCACGTGCAGCGCGCCGCGCTTCGAAGAAGACGGCGGCGCCTACGAGGTCTACCAGATCTGCCCAGGCATCAACGGCTGCGCCACCCTGGTCGCGGCCGATGGCACTTCGATGGCCGGGTATTGTTGATGACCCGCCCGTAGCCCCGTGAGGGCTGCTTCACTTCACGAGGCGGTCGACCAGCGCGACATACGCGGTCATCGCGGCTTCTTTCCCCGTGCCCTTCTTCTTGGTCCACGCGTCGAACTTGGCGCGGCCCTTGAAGTCCATCATGCCGGGGCGTGAGCCGGACACGTCGCCCGTCGTCGCCTGCTTGAACAGCGCGTAGAGCTCGAGAAGGTGATCGTTGCTCGGGGCCGAGGTCAGCGTCTTCACCCGCTTCTGCGCGTCTTCGAACTGCTCGTTGGGGGTCATGGCGCGGCAAAGTACCGCGCTACACTGCTGCCGTGCGAAAGACTCTGCTGCTGGGCGTGCTGTTGCTGGCGGGCTGCAAGAAGGAACCGGCGGCCCCGGAAGCGCCGCAGGCGGCGATCACGCGGCCCAGTGGCTTGATCGTCCAGGTGCTCAAATCGGGCGACGGCCAGGAAGCGAAGAAAGGGGACAAGGTGACCGTGCACTACAGCGGCACGCTCAAAGACGGCACCCCGTTCGACAGCTCTCGAGAGCGCGCGCCCTTCGACTTCTGGGTGGGCGAAGCGCAGGTCATCGAAGGCTGGGACGAAGGGATCCTCGGGATGAGAGAGGGCGAAGTTCGCCGACTCATCATTCCTCCGGGCCTCGCGTACGGTTCGGACGCGAAGCCCGGCATTCCACCCAACTCGACGCTTCACTTCGACGTCGAGCTGCTGAACGTTCGGTGAAGCGAAGGGGGTTCGCCTACAGCGGCACGCAGACCTGACCGACGGGGCAGGGCTTGCAGCCGCCGTGGCCGTCGTCTTCGCAGACCGCCGCGCACACCGCCGTCTCGAGCCGGCAACCTGCCGACGCGGTGCAGAGGTTGGGCGAGAGGTTCTGGCAGGTGTTGGGCTTCGTCTTCAGCGCGCAGACCAGGGCCGGGCTGGCGCACGGCGGGCAGTGGGTGCCAGGGGCGCAGAACACTTTGCACACCGGGCCGTTGACGAGCTCGCACTCGGGCAGCTGCGTGCAGGTCGCAACCGAG
>JAYUXE010000110.1:0-6036 GCA_043753165.1 Archangiaceae bacterium
GGTCCACCGCTTCGGCTTTTCGCGCGACCATCGTGGGATGCGCGGCCAGCACCAGCCATTCGGCAATCGGGCCCTGCTCGGAAGTCAGCGTCAGCCGCGACAGCCGGCGATCGCACGCCTCCCCACTTCGCGGCCGGCAGAGCTCCGCCTCGGCACTTCCCATTGCCAGCTGCGCGGGAGCCATCGACGCTGCTGCGCGCGTCAGCGCCTCGACGGCTGCACGCACCAACGCCGCCTTCGCCGCTTCCCGGTGAAGCCCCGTGCCCGCGAGCTGCGCCAACGGGCGTTCGTCATACCCACCCATCGACGAATGGCTGTGCGTCGCCACCACCCACGCATCGGCGAGCCCCGACTTCGCCCGCACCTCGGCGACCACCGCGTCCGGCACGAGCAGCACGTCGAGCGTCACCACCGCGGCCTTCACCTCGCCGACCTGCAGCACGACCGCCCTGGCCCGCAGCGGCCGCGTTGCCCGTGACGCGTTCGGCCGCATCGGCCCGTAGCCCGCGACCGTGACCGGAAAAGGAGGCTCGAGGTCGACCGCCGCTGCGCCCGCTGACAACGTCCCCGTCGCACGCGTGGCCGACACCTGCCGCGCCGGCTCTAAAATCCACCGCCCGCACCAGTCCCACGACGCGAGCGCGTACGCGCCGCCGATCGCCAGCAACGCCGTCATCCCCACTGCTTGAAGCTGCTTTTTCCGCAACGCGCGCCGGACGATACCCGCCCGCAAAAACAAAGGGCCCGGTCTTCGAGAACCAGGCCCTTCGGGCGCACCCGCCATCTCAACGGGCCTGGATTTCCCGGCCAGGCCGCGCGTCGAAGGTCAGACCCGGTAGCCCGGAGCGCTGTGCAAAGTATTCAGTGGCAGCGCGCGCTGCCGACGTCGTTGAACGTCGACGGCGGCACCGCCATGAATTCCCACGCGTACGCGTCCTGGCTCAGCGTCATCTTCAGGACTCCCAGCGACGCGTTGTGCCGCACGGCGCTGTTGGGCCGGGGTTCGGAAAGCTTGTAGAGGGTCGCTCCGCCGGTGCCGACGGTGAACGCGCGAATGCCCTTCTTGTCGTCGGCGCGTGCCAACGGGTCCTGCGGCTGAAACCGTTCGTAGATGTGCTCGTGGCCGTTGAGCACGACGTCGACCCCCGCTTCGTACAGCACGTCCCAGAACGCAGAGGTGTCGGTGTCGTCGCCGTGCGTGTCGCCCGAGTTGAAGCGGGGCGTGTGCCAGAACGCGAGCACGCACTTCGTCTTGTTCGACGCGAGGTCCGCCTTGAGCCATCGCACCTGCACCGATTCCGCCGAGCAATTCACATAGCCGCAGTTCGAGTTCAGCGACACGAAGTGCCACGCGCCGAGGTCGAAGCTGTAGTAGCCGCGGGTCGGCTCGCCTGCGCGTTCGCCGAAGTACGCGTAGTAGTCGGCGGCGCGGTTGCGGCTGTACTCGTGGTTCCCGGGCGACGGATGCGTGCGATCGAGAAACCGGCCCCACGTCGGGTCGTAGAACGCCTTGAAATTCGCGAGCTCGCCGCGCGGGTACTGGGTGTCGCCCATCAGCAGCACCGCGTCGTAGCCGCCGTCGACGATCAAATCAGACGTCAACTTCTGCCCGCCGATTTCGGGCAGCGAGATGTCACCCGCCGCCGCGATGACCACCGTCTCCCGGTCGACCGAACGGCCCTGCCAGAACGCACGCTCGCCGGTGAACTCGGAGTCCAGCGGTGGGAACAGCAGCCGGCAGCCACCGGTGGCGAGGACGAGCAGCAGCGTTGGCAGACGGGCATTCTTCAAGCAGCAGACTCTAAGCGGTGGCTTGCGCTTGGTCGCGGGCCAAAGATATTTGCCGACGTCAGGCAAAATGTTTTGGGCGCCTCGTCGTTTTCCTGCACGCCGGTGGCCCCGCCGTCGTCCCCAGTCCATGCGAGCTCTTTTGGCGGGTCTTTTGTTGTGGTGCGGCTGCGAAGCTTCGACGGCCCGGGTGGGGTCATCTCAAAGCCCGGGGGTTACCCTCGAAGCGCCACTGAATGAGGCAGGGCCCACGGTTGATGTGCTCGCGATGATTCTGGACGCTGGCGCCGGCCAAGACCACCACACCGCAGTGCTTCAGCAGGCCTTCGAGACGGTGCGCGACGCTGGTGGCGGCACCGTCTATTTCCGGCCCGGCTACTACTACACGCGCCAAACGCTCGAGGTGCCCTCGCATGTCGTCATCCAGGGTTCGGGCTCTCACGAGGCGGGCGGATGTCAGCTGGTCCTCGGACGTATCGGTTTCCCTCCCGTGGAACAGAACCAGGCTCTGCTGTCACTTCGCCCTGGTGTCACGGACGTGACGGTGCGCGACCTCGAGCTGCGGTCGATCAGCACGGGGGTCTGGCCGCGCAACGTCAGCTACGTCGACGGCGGCGTCGAGGTGGATCTGCACCTGCCCATCGAGACCGAGAACACGGCTGCGATCCGAATGCATGGCCCTTCGTCGGGCGGCGCGATCAGCGCAGTCCTGCTTCACAACCTCACCATCGCCGACTTTACGGTCGGTGTTCAGGCCACCAGCGACAGCCCGGGCCCCGACGGCAGACAGCCAGCCCTGCCCCGAGCGACCGGCGTGAATGAGCCTGAGATTCCGGGAATCGGTCGGCCCAACGACCCGGTGGTGACGGGCTTGCGCCTGCGCAACGTCGCCTTTGCCGGCAACCACGTCGGGATTCATGTTCGCAGCTCATGGGCGTCCGGCTGGGACCTTCAGAACGCGGATTCGGTGGCAACCCCGCGCAACGGCGCTTCCCTGCTCGTCGAACGCAGCCAGGACCTGAAAGTGATCGAGCTCAATTGTGCCGGCAACTGGGAAGCCGATGGAGGTGGCAGCAACGGCACGTCTTGCATCGAGCTCTTCGAGCACGGCCAGCTCACCGTCGAGCACAACCACATGGAAGGGCTGGCTCGCACGCTGTGGGTCCGCGACCGGCCGGGAATGCCGCCGCAGGTTTCCCCCATCGTCCTGCTCGGTGCGGTCATGCCGGGCGCGCGCATCGAAGCCCACGCCAACATCGTGAGCATCGGGAGCATGTTCTTCCAGGAATCGGGAGCGCTGGGCGACGCGGGCCCGCCCGGCCGCACCGACTGGGAAACCCATTTCGTCGGGTCGGGCACCTCGAGCCGTATGCGCAGCTGCAACGACAACTTCTTGCACGCGCTGCAACGCCACGAGTGGACCCAGGTCAACCGGACCCAGGCTTTCCTGGGGCTCGCGACCCCGCCATCTCCCTGCGACTTCGACACCCGCGCGTTTCAAAATGTGCAGAGCACAGGGGCGATGCCGGCGATCCCTTCACTTCCCGGACACCTCGACGTCACCCGGCTCGAGGACCCCGCCGCCCCCGATGACGAGGAGGACGACACGGATGCCATTCAGTTCGCTCTGAATCAGGTCGCCTCACTCAATTACGCGGGCGTCGTGTACTTCCCCGCGGGTCGCTATCTCATCAACCGCACCTTGAAGGTCTCCGCCGGCACCATTCTTCAGGGCGCTGGCGCGCAGCTGGTGCTGACGACCCCGGGCATCGCGCTGCTTCAGCACGAGATCGTCGCGCTGACCGGCAGGTTCAGTCGGGGGCTGGTGGTGCGGGGCCTGACGTTCGGGGTGGAACTGAAGGGGCAAGCCGACCCAGCCGGCTCGGGTACGACGGGCCTCGAGATTGTCGGCCGCGCGCGTGCTTGTTCGACAGATCCTGAAGTCGATGCCGGCGTGTGTGTCGGCTTCGCGTCCGACTATGCCTTCGAGCAGCTGTCGTTCACGGGCTTCCAGCGTGCTTTCCACATGCACCCGGAAAGCAACGCCCTGGACGGCACGACGATGCAGGTCGACTCGGTGGGTCTGCACGGGCTCGTGTTCCAGGGCAATGCCGTGGCGATGGACCTGCAGAGCGATCGGGCCTCGAACTGGAACCTGTCGAATGTGGCCGTTCGCGGAATGCGCGAGGGCAATGTCGGCATCCGCCTCGTGGGCCCCGGCAACATAGAGGTTCGCCAGCTGCGCTGCGAGGGCGACGGGTGGACCCGCACAGGCACGAGCTCCACCTGTCTCGAGCTGAACATGGCCGACGGCCTCACCGTCGATGGCCTGTCGTCGCAAGGGGTCGGGCGAGCGCTCTACGCCCGGCCGCCTGCAGGCTACTGGCGCGGAGGGATGATTCTTCGCAACAGTGACCTCACCGACGGTGTGTTCGCTGAAGGCAGGGTGCGGCTGGTGTCGATCAACAACACCTACAGCGCACTGACCTTCGGCACCTTCCGCGAAGGAGATCCGAACGCAGCAGACGCGGGCAACCCTTCCCCCGGCGCCAATTCCTTCATCCACTCGTGTGGAGACATCTTCGTTCGTGCCCCGAACGGCTTCGACGTTTTGCCGGCGTCGCAGAAGACGGGCTGCGGGTCGTCCCCTCTGTAGAAGCCGCTAGGCGAGCCACGCCTCGATTTCTGGCGCCACGGTTGCGGGGCGAGAGAGGTGGACCATATGCCCGCCGGCGACAGAGACGAACCGCGCCGAGGGACTCGATCGGCGCAGGATTTCGAAGAGGCGGCTGGCGTATGCGATCGGTACGAGCGCATCGTCACCGCCGTGCAGGACGAGCACCGGGCATGTCACGCGCGCTGCGTAGTTCGCGACCTTCGAGCAGGGGTCATCGGCGGCAAGGCGGGCCATGTCGAGCAGCAGCTCGGGGCGCTTTGTGAGAAGGCGAACCTCGTCATCGACGAACCCACGAGGCACCAGGTCGGGCGAAAATGCGGTGCGCGCGGCGACCCGCACCAGCGTGCGCAAGGCCGACACCGGAAGCGCGCGAAACAGCGGCGCGGCGAGCCCGGCGAGCGCGTAGCCCGCACCCGGGACGCGAAGCATGCGGTAGGCCGGGTGCGCGGGGGTTCCTCCCGACCCGAGGAGCACGAGCCGCCCGACACGCGACGGCGCGAGCGCAGCGAGTGTCAGCGCCACCATTCCGCCATGGCTCTGGCCCACCACATCGACGCCAGATTCCCAGCCCAGCTTGTCCAACAGCGCGCACGCGATGCGCGCACTGCGCTCGAGCGATGGCCTCCCGCGCCGCAGCCGCTCGCTGCGGCCAAAGCCCGGCTCGTCGTACGCGACGACTTGCCCTTTGCGCGCGAGCACGGTGACGGTCTCGCGCCAGTGATCGAGCTGAGAAGGGTTGCCGTGGAGGCACAAGATTCGGCGCCCCGCCGTGCCACTGCTGGCGGGGACTTTGGCCACGCAAATGCGGGTCGTTTCCCCTGACTCAGAAACGCTGAGCTCTTCCGAATGGTCGTAGAGACTGACCATGGACGTTTCGAGCAACGCGATGCTCTTACGGAACGCAGGTCTCGTTGGCGGCCGTCGTTGACGGGCAATAGGCGACGGGCGGCGCGGGCCAGACGTAGAGGAAGTTGAAACACATCTCTTCCGCGGTGTCCTCGCCCCACTTCACGGGTGCGGTCGCTCCGGTGGTGTCCCAGCGGCACTTCGTCTTGATCTTGTCGCCCGGCTTGAACTGGAAGTTCGCCTTCTCGAGGTACTGCGAGCCGAAGCTGTAGTTCGGGCGGTCGGTGACGACGGTGGCAGTGCCACTTGGCGGTGTCAGCGTCGACGTCAGCGCCTTGCCGCGCAGGTGCATGTGCGGCCAGACGGTGAACACGTTGTAGGTCGTGTTGAGGAAGCTGTAGTTCTCACAAACGCCTTCGGCTTCGGCCTTAGGGCAATTCGGGGGCAGGGTGAACTTCTGCGGCCCGATGGCGAGCACGCCGCCTTCCTTCGGGCGCAGCGTGCTGCTCAGGCAAATCTTCGCGCCCGACGAGTCGACGCCCATCACGTTGCCCGAGTTGTTGTAGTGAATCTGAATCACCATCTGGTCGCCGTTGCTCAGGGGCATGCCGACGTCGGCGGGCGGCTCCATCGGGCCTGCGCCCGGCGCCCACGCGTACAGCACCGACCAGTCGGCCTCGATGCCGCAGTTCGCCTTCACCGCCGGAGCGTTCTTCCCGATGTCC
>JAYUXE010000111.1:0-6032 GCA_043753165.1 Archangiaceae bacterium
CGTATTTCTGGCTGCACAACAAGTACACGAGCTCGGGCGCCGTCGTCCCCGGCACGACCATCAAGCGCCGCGCCCGCACCGACACCCAGGACACCGTGCTCGTCGGCGGCCTCGGCACCGCGTACGACCTCGTTACCGGCTTGAACCTGCCCGAGGGCCTCACCACCGACGGCAGCTGGCTGTACTTCAAGCAGGCCGATGCGATGTACCGGGTCGGCCTGTGTGGAAGCCCGCCGCAGCAGCTGTCACCCGTCATTGCGGCGCACGACACCCAGGCGACGTCCATCTGGGCGGCAGACGCGAAGTACGTCTACTGGTCGGCCGGCGCGGGCTTCGGCGATTCGATGATTTACCGCGTCGCCAAATAGCCGACGGCCTCAGGTCTTAATGCCCGACAACGTGCCCGAACCGCTGTCTTCTTCGATGACCTCGAAGACCGCCGTGCGGACCTTGCTGCCAGACAGAGGGCGTTCACCCAGTGGGGTGACATCGAAGCGCGCGCCGATGGCGGCCAACGTCTTCCCGGTAATCAACACCTGCCCCGCGTCGGCCGTCGCGCAGACCCACGACGCGATGTTCACCGGCTCACCGATGGCCGTGTAGTCGAGCCGCGCTTCGCTGCCGACCGTGCCCGCGAGCACCTTGCCGGTGTTGAGGCCAATCTTCAGCTCGCACCTCTCACGCGGCGGGCGCTTCGACATCGCCTTGTCCCAATCCATCTTCAGCGCGACCGCACACCGCACCGCGCGCAACGCATCGTCGCCTTTGGAGTAGGGCGCTCCAAACAGCGCCATCACGCCGTCGCCGAGGAACTTGTCGACCGTGCCTTCGAAGCTGAAAATCGTCGTCGTCGCCCGCTGGTAGAACTCATTCAACAGCTCGACCACCCTGTCCGGAGCAACCTTCTGCGCAATCGCCGAGAACCCCGCGATGTCTGCGAAGAACACCGTCACCTGCTGCTCTTCGAGTGACGTCAGCTTCGCGCCCTTGCTCTTCAGCTCGGCGACGCGGCGTTCGACGATGTCCGGCGCGTGAAAACGTTCGAGCGCTTTGCGCAGGTGGCCGTCGGTCGTCGGCGTGCGCTCTTCGAACTTCTGCACGCCCGTGTAGATGAGCTGCGCGACCGCAGTGGCGACGTCGAGAAGGTCTTCGACGGGCTCGGTGCTGATGCCCGCGCGGTTCAGGTACAACACGCCCGCCCAGGGCATGCCGGTGCCGATGGGAATGCAGAGCACCTGGTCGACGCCGTAGAGAACGACGGACTCGCGTTCGGCGAAACGCTGGTCGTCGCGTACGTCGTTGACCGCGATGGCTGCTCCTTTTCCCAGCGCGGCATCGACCACCGCATCGGACACGGGAACTTCGCCCTTCTCGAGCTTGCCGCCATGGCGAACGGCCGCGGGCACCATCACGCCGGAAGAGTGGCGAAGGAGGACGACGCCGGTGGTCGCTCCGCAGCGTTCCATCACGCGGTCGGTGACGTCTTCGAGGAACTGTTGCAGCGACGTGGCGGTGGCGAGCTTCTCGGCGACCTTGAAGAGCAGGACCAGCGAGTGCCACGCGATGGGCGTCTTCTTCGCGGCGGCGTCGAGGTCGACCTCGTGCGTCTTCGGCTGATCATCTTCGAGGATGTCGCCGTCGGTCGCGAATGGCATCGTCGACATGCTGAACGGCGAGATGTTGTCGAGCACCTTCATCACCACGCTGTCGCGCACGTCGCGGGCGAGGATGACGGCCGAGCCGATGTCGATGCCGCGGCCGAAGCGCTTCACTGCTCCGTTCGCGCCGAGGTCGACCATCTCGGTCGCGGCGTTCTCGACGGTCGACGGTTGCCGGATGACGAGTGAGTTCTCGCCGACCTGAAGCGTGTCGCCTGCGACGAGGGGCGACGTGCCAATCAGTGGTGTGCCATTCACCTTGCTGCCGTTGCGGCTGCCCAGGTCTTCGGCCTGCAGCGCGTCGCCCTTGACGGTGATGCGGGCGTGCTTCCGTGAGACGAGATCGCCCGACAGCACGATGTCGTTCTCGTCGGCGCGGCCCATGTGGGTCACGCCTTCGGGGAGCTCGTACGCGGTATCGAAGTAACCAGGTCCGTTGATGATGAGCTGCCACATGCGAGGTCCGCAGTATGCCCAAAGCCTGAGGCCCCGCGTGATAAACGCGCGCCAATGCCCGTTCGCCTCGTCGTTACCGACATGGACAACACGCTGTACTCGTGGGTCGACTACATCGTCCCCGCGATGGAAGCGTTGGTCGCCGCGGTATGCCAGGCGACGGGGTTTCCGCGGATCAAGGTCGTACAGTCGCTGAAGACCGTCTACGCGAAGTACGAGAGCAACGAGTACCCGTTCGCCCTGCAGGAAAGTACGATTTACACCGAGTTCCCCGAGTTCGGCTCGTTCGACAAGCTGATCATCGAGCCCGCGCGCATGGCCTTCTCTGAAGCGCGGAAGAAGTACATGAAGCCGTACAAAGGCGTCATCGACACGCTCGAGGCGCTGAAGGAACGGAAGATTCCGGTCGTCGCGCTCACCGATGCGCCGCGGAACCCGGCCGAGCAGCGCGCCAAGCGCATGGGCTTCGACAAGTACCTGGGCAGCATCTACACGCTGCCGGGGTTTCAGCTGCCGGCGACGCCCGAAGGGCAGACGCTGGTGGCCCCGGACATTCTGCAGAAGGAAGAACGCGGCCACTACCGTGCAGCGTGCCCCGTCATCGAGCTGCCGCGGGACTACGAGAAGCCGAACCCGAAGGGCCTGATGCAGATTTGCCGGACGTGGTCGGTGGACCCGGCCGACGTGCTGGTCATCGGCGACTCGCTGAAGAAGGACATCGGCGTGGCGCGAGAAGTCGGCGCCGTCGACTGCTGGGCCGAGTACGGCACCTACGTGAGCCTCGAGTACCGCGAACGGCTCGACACGATTTCAGCGCCGTCCGTCACGCGACGCCACGCGGCCAGCGTCTACGAGTCGGGGCAGTTGCCGCTGAAGGCCACCCACGTGATGTCGAACTTCTCGCAGATTCTCGACGTCATCGACGGCACGCGCTGAAGGTCCGAAGCGCCTGTCGCGCGACAGTCACGCGACAGACGTCTGCCGTGCGCCTCGGCCCACCTGAAAAGCCGCGCGGTTACGGTCTGGCTGCGGCCTTGCTCAGGTGAGCCGCATGGCCCCCCGAATCGACAGCGCAAAACCGAGCATCGCCCCGAAAGTTCAGACGACCGCGCCGGTGGCGAAGGCAGAGGTTCCGACGGCCCGCGCGACGACGCCTGCGAGCTCGGGGTTCGAGAGCCAGAAGAAGAAGTTGATGTCGGTCAGTGGCCGGTACGTCGCGCACAGGCCTGTCGTCGCCGAACGCCTGGACCTGAAAGACCTCATCTCGGGCCCGCGCCTCGCGCAGCAGGCCGGCAACTCGAGCCCGTCGCTGTCGCAGCTGCTCACCGGGCCCACCCCGAACGCCGAAGCAGGAATCGCGTCCGTCTTCGCCGAGGTGCAGGGCAACTCGATGAACGCGAAGACGGACAGCGAAGTGTTGGCCGAGGTCTACACGCTGTCTCCGGGGCCGGGCGGGACGCGCGAGAAGCTGATTGCCAGCGTGAAGGCCGGCAAGGTCACCGACGCGGCGACCATCGCCGCGCTGCTCAAGAGCACGATGTCGGGAAAAGAGGCGGCCGGGCTGTTGAAGGGAATGCCGAAGAAGGCGCTCGAGTCGTTGAAGTCGGTGATGCGCCGGGGCGAGCTGACCCGGGTGGCGTCCGTGGCGCTCGGCATCGAGCTCGCCGCGCAGACGGACTGGGGCAAGAAGAACCCGAAAGTCATCGACGGGCTTCGGGCGGCGCTCGGCGACGACAAAATCAAAGCGAACCTGAAGGAAGGCCTCGGTGCGACCGAGAACGGCGAAATCAACCTCAAGGAAGACCTGCTGAAGAACCCCGAGGCGATGGCGGCAATCCTCGCCCACGAGGGCGTTCACGTTCACCAGGGCAGCGACTGCTGCGGAGGCAAGGGAGCCACCTCCATCGCCGGCGAAACCGAAGGCAACGTGGCGCAGGCGCAGGTCTGGTCGCAGCTGGGCAACCCGAAAGACCCGGCCGGCTACACCGCCCAGCTGAACGCGTACTCCGAGGCGTACAAGACGGGCGGTGCGGGCGCGGTCAAGGCCCGGGTCGGCCAGATGTACCTGAAGAACGCCGAAGAGAAGCTCGCGGCGCGAAAGGCCGAGACGCCGGAACAGCAGAAGGCGCGCGATGCCGACGACAACGTCGCCGCGTGGGACGCGATGGTCAAAGGGCTGAAATCCGAGCTCGAAAAGAAGTAGGCCGCAGGGGGTGCGGGCCACCCGCTGGGTCAACGCCCACCGGCCGGCTGACCCGCCCAAGCGGCGCGCTCATTGAACTTTCTGATCGGCACGACGGGTGAAATGAACCGGTCGCATGGATGTCCGGTCGATCAGCCTGCGCTTGTTGGACGGGCTCGACCGCGTGGGCAACATCGGCGCGTGGGACGCCGAGCAGGTGACCCGGGCCCGCATCCTCGTCGGCAGCTGCCTCGTCATCGGCGGGGTGATGCCGCTGCTGCTGGTGACGGGCTACCTGTTCGGCGACGTCTCGCCCGGCCGTCAGATGGCGGTGGTGATGCTGGTCGTCGACGTCATCGGGCTTCTGCTCGTGCGGCGCGGGCACGTGCAGTTGATGGCAACCATTCAGTGTTTCTGCGTGGGCGCCGCGCTCGTGTTCCTCGGTCTGCACCAGGACGGGTTGAACCTGCTGCAAAACCCGGTCGTCCTCGTCCTGCCGTGTCTCGCCTTCGTGCTGCTGGGGTCGCGCGCGGGGGTGGGCCTCACCGTCTGGACCATCGTCTTCGAGGTGGGCGCCTTCATCCTTCACGAGCAGGGGTGGGTCTTCCCGCGCGACGCCGTGCCGAACCACCGGCTCGCCATCCTCACCCAAATCGCCATCGATGCCGTGGTGATTGTCGGCGGCCTCAGCTGGCTCCAGACCGCCGCCCACCGCCGGGCGCATTCGACGATGGAAGAGGCGCTGCTCACCTCACTGCAAAACGAGGCGCGCCTCGTCAGCATCATCGACAACACGCCCGACATGGTGGCGCTGCTCGACCTCGAGTTCCGCTACGTGCGGTGGAACGCCGCCGTTCACGCGTTCGTGAAAAAGTACAATGGCTACTCCATCGAGTACGGCATGGAATTCTTGAAGCACACCCGCCCCGACCGCGTCGGCCCGTGGCTCGCCCGCCTGCCCCGGGTGCTCGATGGCGAGACGATTCACTACGAAGAGTCCTTCGGTAAAACCGACGAACGGCACCTCGAAGTCTCCGTCAGCCGCGTGCCCGGCCCAGACGGCAAAGCCATTGGCATCACCGTCTTTGCCCGCGACGTCACCGCGCGAAAGGCAGCCGAGGCGCGCCTCGAAGAAGCGAAGGCCGAGCTCAGCCACTTCCAGAAATTGCAGGCCATCGGCACGCTGTCCGACGGCATCGCGCACGAAATCAACAACCCGCTGAGCTCCGTCGTCTCGAACCTCGCGCTGATGCGCGATGACCTGACCCAGCTGGGCCTGCCCGTCGACAAGCTGAACGACCTGCTCGAGCTCGGGGCCGACGCCGCCACCGGCGCCGAACGCATCAAGCGCATCGTCAGCGACATCCGCGCGTTCTCGCGCACCGGTGAAGAATCGCAGTCATCGGTCGACCTCGTGCAGCTCATCGCGCAGTCCATCGACCTCGCAACGAAGGAAGTGCCGTCGCGTGGGGAAGTGGTGGTGAAGCTCGAGGCGCTGCCGCGCGTGCTCGCGCATGACGCGAGCCTCAAGAAGACGCTGGTCAACCTGCTCGTCAACGCGACCGAGTCGCTCGCGGTCGGCGGGGCCAACAACCGCGTCGTGCTGCACGCGCGCGCCACCGACGACAAGAAAATCATCATCGACGTCACCGACAACGGGGTCGGCATGTCGGCCAGCCTGCTCGAACGGGTCTTCGAGCCCTTCTTCACCACCAAGTCGGTCGGCAAGGGCACGG
>JAYUXE010000112.1:0-2520 GCA_043753165.1 Archangiaceae bacterium
GCCGTTCGCTGCCGCACCGTGTCACGGAGGAAGCGGAGCTCCCATCACCCCGCATCAGTTTGCGAGCGGCGTTCCGCCGGCGTCCGTCTTGTCGGGATCTTCCGGCGGCTCGTCGTCGTCGTCCTCACCGTCGTCCGACAGGTCGCCGTCGTCCTCGGCCGCCGGCCGGCCCAGCTCGGCCGCCATCGGTTGCAGGGCGTCGACGAGCCGCTTGAGCCGCTGAAGTCCGATCAACCCTTCGCGGGCGAGCAGCTGCATCAGGGCCTGCAGGGACGAGACGGCGAGATCGAAGTCGGCATCGGACGTCTGCCCGCGCAGCTGCTCGAGCGCACCTTCGACGTGCTCGGGGCTGATCGGAACCGGCCCGTCGCTCCAGGCAGTCGAGAACAGCGCCTCGACGGTCGCGAGCAGCATCGGCCGCTTAGCCGCGGGAGCGTCGTGAACGAACGCCTCTTCGAGCTTCGTGACCTTGTCTTCATCGAGCGCGGCCAGCTTCGGCAGCGTGCGAAACGTCTCGGCCACGAGGTCGGTGTCGAACGTGTCGGCGTCGTCGTCGAACGCAAACGCCTCTTCGAGCAGCACCAGCGAAAGGAACTGCTGCACGTCGTCTTCCGTCGCGCCCGCGTCCAGCAGCGCACGGCGGGCGGCCTGAATGATGGGCGACAGCGCCGCATCCTGCTCGACCTGGGCGAGCGCCGCGAAGACTGCGAGGGCGAGCGCCGCCTGTTGATCGTCCATGTCGCCCGATGCCGTCGCCCGCAGCGCCTTCTCGCGGCGGTCGGGATGCGCGGTGGCGGCGTTGACGAAGAGGCGTTCGACCTCGGAAAGGGGCTCGCCCTTCGTGGACTTGTCGAGCGCGCTGCGCACGGACTTCGGATCGAGGAAGTGGGCGATGACCGGGTGCATGACCAGGGCGGGTAGCACAGCTTCAGTGCTATGCGCAGCAACCGTGCCTCGGAAACCGGTGAGCGCATTCGACGCCGCAGTGAAGCTGCTCAGCGGCAGGGACAAGAGCCGCGCGCAGCTCGTAGCCGCGCTCGTGCTCAAGGGCCACACCGCCGAAGAGATTCGCGACGCGATCGAACGCTGCGCAGCGCTGCATTACCTGGACGATGATCGCGCCGCGATCGACCTCGCGACGAAGCTCTACGGCGAACACCGTTCGGCGGCCGATGTCGCGCGCCGGCTCGAGGCGAAGGGGTTCGACCCCACCGTGGCCGAGAGGATTCCCCACGACGATCTCGCCGCCGCAGACCAGCTGTTGAAATCGCGGGGGCTGGGCGGCGTAAAGGCCGCACGGCTTCTGGGCTCGCGGGGCTTCGACGATTCCGTGGTGACTTCGTTGGTTGATGTGCCAGAGGGTGGCGAATAGGGTGCCCTACGACATGAGCTTCAAGACCATCTCCACCCTCGCGTGCGTTGCCGCGGCGCTGACTCTTTCGGGCTGCGCGTCGCTGACCAAGTTCTTCAGCAGCGACGACAACCCGAACGTCACGTACGCGGAAGACGCCGACGCGAACATCGTCAAGGGCAACGAGGCGATGGAGTCGAAGAACTTCGCCGAAGCGCAGAAGTACTTCGACTACGTGAAGAGCAAGTACCCGTACCTCGAGGCCGCGAAGGTGGCCGAGATGCGGCTCGCCGACACCGACTTCGCGCGCGACCATTTTCTCGAGGCCCGCGACCGCTACCTGACCTTCATCAAGATCCACCCGACGCATCCTCAGATTGACTACGCGGCGTTTCGGGCGGCGCTCAGCTACTACCGCGACATTCCGTCGGACTTCTTCCTGCTGCCCCCGTCGGCCGAGAAGGATCAAATCAACCTTCGCCTCGCGCTGACGTCGATGAAGGACTTCGTGCGCACGTACCCGGACTCGCCGCATCAGGCCGAGGCGAAGATCGTGCTTGACGACGTGAAGACCCGGCTCGCCGCACACGAATGGTACGTGGCCGGCTTCTACGCGAAGCGCGACAAGTGGCCCGCCGTCGTGAACCGTCTGCAGATCATCGCCAGGGACTTTCCCGGCATCGGCATGGACGACAAGGTGCAGTTCGCCCTCTACGACGCGTTCATGGAAATGAAGGACGAGGCGAAAGCGAAGGAAGCCCTGCGCACGCTCGTTCGCATAAACCCGGACACCGACGGCGCGCGAAAGGCCGCCAAGATGCTCGGGCCGCAGGGCTGATTCGCGAGGTGGGCGAGCTGCAGAAGGTTGGTGCGCTGGGGGTCGCCGTCGCGGTCTTCGCTGCGCTCGCATACATCTGGATGCCCCGGCTGCTCGGCAAGGCGGCCGGCCCTGACACCGAGCTCATCACCCAGCTCAAAGTCCTCGAGCGCGACGGCATGGAACTGCCGGTGCTCGGAGGTACGCTGGAAAGCACGAAGGTTCATTTTCAGCGGCTGACCGTCACGGTCGACCCGACCGGGCAACGCGCCACGGTGCTCGGCACCCTGGACTTCGTCGGCAGGCTGGGGATGACCGAGGTGAGCTCGCTGGGGGTCGAGAAGATTCCTTT
>JAYUXE010000113.1:0-6014 GCA_043753165.1 Archangiaceae bacterium
TATGCGTTCGGTTGTCTGTTGTTCGAGCTCGTCACCGGCGTGCTGCCGTTCGATGATCCCAGCGCCGACGTGGTGCTCGAACGCCACCGCACCCTGCCCCGCCCGAAGGTCCGCAGCTACCGGCCCGAGGCGCCGGCGTCGCTCGAGAACCTGATCATCTGGATGATGCAGGTCGACCCGGCGAAGCGGCCGCAGTCGGCGAACATCGTCCTCACCGCCTTGCGAAAGTCGATTGGGCCGAAGCAGAACCGCGTGGTGATCGCGGCCGGCGTGTTCGCGGCGGTGCTGCTGGTCGCCGCCGGTGCCTTCCTCTTCGGCGGCGGTGGCCCCGTCGCGCAGAAAGAAGTCGTCGACCCGGTGGCGATCGCCGCGACGCGTGCCGCCTCGGGCATTCGCGATCGCCTCGATGGTGGCGCGCTGGGCGACCCGACCGTCGTCGACCAGCTGCTCGCCGCACAGAAGAGCTTCCCCAACCGCCCCGAGCTGATCGCCGTTCGCGGCACCGTGCTGCAGCAGCTTCGCCTCGGCATCACCTCGTCGATTGCGTCGGGCGAGCTCGACTTCGCCGACCAGCTGATTGGGGCCCTGCAACGGCTCGAGCCCGAAGACGCCGGTGAGCAGCAGCAGCAGGTGCAGCGCGCGCGCTTCGCGAAGACCCACGGGATGATTCAGGTCGGCAACGTCGCCATCGATCAATACGAGCACCCGAATCAGCTGGGCGCCGAGCCCACCGTCGCCGTCGACCAGGCCGACGCGGTCTCGCTGTGCGAAGCGGCCGGCAAACACCTTTGCTCGGAAACCGAATGGCAGACGGCGTGCGCCGGCGTCGCAGCGATGCGCCGCGCCTTCCCCTACGGACAAGCGCTGACCCCCGGCACGTGCCGCACCCAGGGCAACAAGGCGACCGCCGCGCGTGCAGGCGCGATGAAGGGCTGCGTCACCCCCGAAGGCGTCTACGACTTGAGCGGCAACGTCGCCGAGTGGACGTCGTCGCCGCTGCGCGAAGGAGCCCCCCAGTGCGTCATTCGCGGTGGCAGCTTCGCGCAAAGCGACGCGCAGCTCGGCTGCGAGGCCCGTGACTACTACCTGCCCGGCCTCGGGGGCGGAAAGCACATCGGCCTGCGCTGCTGTCACTGAACGCGAACCACGCCAACCATCGTCGGGGCGTGCAGGTCGCAATAGAAGGGGTAGCTGCCCGCGGTGCTGAAGGTCACCGGCAAATCCGTCGAGCCCATGTCGTGCCGGCCCATCGGGTTGTTCGGGCTGCCGCCGTCGCCGTTGTACTGCCCGCCCACCAGCGGGTGCGTGTTGAAGTTGCCGACGAAGGTCACGGTCTGGCCGGCGGCGATGGTCAGGCAGCGCGGCGCGTAGTTGAGTGCCGGGCTTCCCAGCGCGGTACCGAAGCCAATCTTTCGTTCGGCGGTCGCAGCGCTGCGGTCGACGCAGTCCGCGGTCGTACAGTCGTGAATCGTCGGTATCATTTGACCCGCGTCCTGCGTGTCGGCAGCGACGGGGGTGATCCTACGAAGCCGGCGCGATGGTCATCGACGCGGCCCTGGCGACGGATCCGCTGTACGCCTTTCGGGGCATCGTGAAAGCAGTCGCGCTGCACTTCCGTTCGCAGCACGTCGACCACGAAGCCAAGCTGGTGAAGTACCTGACGACCCAGGGCGGTACGGACGACGTGGGTGCAGGCGAAGCGAAGATTCCGACGGGCTTCGTCCCGAACATCAAGAACGTCGTCGACCTCGCGACCAACGCCGAAAAGGGCGCCGCGATTGCGGAAGCCGACCTCAGCGTCACGGACACGATGTAGCGCCTGCTGCAGTCCTCCCCGTTCAGCAGGAACCTGAGGCCTCCTTCGACCACCCCTGTTCGAAGGAGGCCGTGGCATTTTTAGAGAACGCTCACCGGCAGTCGGTGGCGAGATCCTTTGCGGCCTTCGCCATCATCGAGGTCAGCAGCTTCGACGGGGGGGCTCCGTGTGCCTTCACCTGCACCTGCGCCTTGAGCAGGTGGTCGGTTTTCCCCGAACAGACGACACGAACCGAAAGCCCGGCGTCGTCGAGCCGCTGCACCTTCGCCTCGTAGTCGAACCGGTCGTCCACCCCCAACCGCTGAAGCTGCGCGTGCAAAACGGCCGCGGCCTGCCCGTCGAGGTCTTCCGCCCCTTCGCGAACGGACGCCGGCGTCGCACACGCGCAAACACACAAAAGTAGAAGTACGCGCCTCAAAGGTTGCCAGCTTGTCACCAATCCGTGACGTTGCGGGTCCGCCCATTCGCGGACCATGTGACCTGATTGTCTCAATCCAGACACGACCTCGTGACCCGCGCCGCCAACAGTCGGGGCATGCGAATTTTCCTGCTGCTGGCGGTTGCCCTTTCGGCCTGTAAGCCGACTCCGCCCACCGAACCTCCGAAGCCGAAGCCCGCGGCAGACTGCCTCACCGTCTCACTCGCCTACGGCAGCGAGAAGAAGGCGTGGCTGGAAGAACAGGCCAAAGCCTTCGCTGTGTCTTCGCCAAAGACGGCGGCTGGCCGCTGCATCACGGTCGACCTGAAAGCAATGGGCTCGGGTGAAGTGACGCTCGGAATCTTGAACGGCACGCTGAAGCCCACCGTCTACAGCCCCGCGTCGACGGCCTACCTGTCGCTGCTGAACAGCGCGTGGGTGACGAAAAATGGCCGCGCCGAGGCGCTCGCTCCCGCGGGCCAGGCCCTCGTGCTCAGCCCGATCGTGATCGGCATGTGGAAGCCGATGGCCGAGTCGCTGGGTTGGCCCGCGAAGAACCTGTCGTGGAAAGACCTGCTCGCCGTCGCGCAGAACCCGAAGGGGTGGGCCGCCTACGGACACCCCGAGTGGGGCCAGTTCAAGCTTGGCCACACGCAACCTGAATACTCGAACTCCGGTTTGCTGGCGGTGCTCGCCGTGGCCTACGCCGGGAAGGGTGAGGTGCGCGGCCTCACGCTCGCCGATCTCGATTCGGCAAAAGTACAGAAGGCGATCGCCGACGTCGAGAAGCCCATCGTTCACTACGGCAAGTCCACCGGCTTCTTCGCCGACAAGATGATCGCCCGCGGCCCCGGCTACCTCTCGGCGGCGGTGCTGTACGAGAGCTCGATCGTCGACTCGTACTCGCGCTCGCCCGCGCTGCCCCTCGTCGCGCTGTACCCCAGCGAAGGCACCTTCTGGAGCGACCACCCCTTCTCCGTCCTCGACGCCCCCTGGAACACGCCCGAGCTCAAAGACGCCGCCGCCGTGCTGCTCGCCTTCTTGAGGGCCAGGCCCGCCCAGCAACGTGCCCTCGCGCTCGGCTTCCGCCCGTCGGATCCATCGCTCGCACTCGGCGCGCCGCTGGACGCCGCGCATGGCGTCGACCCGAAGCAACCCCAGACGCTGCTCGAGGTGCCCGACGCCGCCGTGCTCGAGAAGCTCATCTCGGTCTGGGCGAAGAACAAGAAGCCCACCGACGTCGTCCTCGTCTTCGACAAGTCGGGCAGCATGGACGGAAGGCCGATGAAGGAAGCGAAGATCGGCGGGCTCGCGTTCATCGATCAGCTCAAAGATGCCGATGAGCTCACGGTGCTCGTCTTCGACAGCGTCGTCGCCCCGCCGGCCGGGCCCTTCAAGCTCGCCACCCAGCGGGCCGAGGCGCGCGCGTTGATCGAGTCGTTGTTCGCCAACGGAGGCACGGCGCTCTACGACGCAACCCGCGCGGGCTACCAGCTGTCGCTGGAACGCGCGGCGAAAGAGCCCAACAAGATTCACGCGGTGGTGGTGATGACCGACGGCCAGGACGCGAACAGCAAGCAGACTCTCGCGCAGCTGCGGTCGCAGCTCACCGCCGAAGAACGCAAGGTTCGCGTCTTCACCATCGCGTACGGCAGCGAAGCCGACCTGGGCGTGCTCGATGGAATCTCGGAATCCGGCCAGGGCACCTCGGCGAAGGGCACCGAGGCCACCATCGTGTCGGTGTTCCAGGACATCGGGGCATTCTTCTAAGGGGGATTTCGCACGTGAGCCTCTCGAAGCGGGCCGAACGGGCGGGGGTCTTCCCCATCGTGCGCCGCGCCGCCGTCAACACCGTGAACCTGGTCGTCGCCGGCAGCGCTGCAGTGGCCGCGGCCGCGCTGCATTCTCTTCCCGTGCTCGCGCTGGGCGGCGCTGCGTATGCTGCGATGGTCGCGTGGGACGCGATGAACCCCGCGTTTCAGAAGAAGGCGCGGGGCGAGCAGGCGGCCGCGGAGGTCGACCTGTCGGGCTTGCGCGGCCACGCCGACGAACGCGCGCGCTTCTACGCCGAAGCGTTGAACGAAGGCCGTGCGCAGCGGGCGAAGGCGCTGGCCGATGTGCCGCCCGCCGCCGAACAGTTCATCGCCGCTTCGATGTCGCAGGTTCCGGATCTCGAGGCGCACGCGAAGCTGCTGGTCGACCGCCTGGTCGCCGTGCGTGCGCACCTGGAGCACAGCAGCCCCGACGAAGCACGCGAGGCGCTGGCGTCGCTGCGCACCCGGGCCGGCCAATCGCAGGACCCCGAGGCGCGCGATCAGCTGTTGGCCGCCGCGTCCGCGAAGCAGTCACAGCTCGCGACGCTTCAAGACCTGCAGCGCACCACCGAACGCATCGAAGCGCACCTCACCAACATCCTTTCCGTCCTCGAAGGTGTGCCCGCGAAGCTGCTGCACATGCGCACGCTCGACGACTCGAACCGCGACGCTTTTTCCAGTGATGTGAAGGGCGACCTCGCCCGCCTCGACGCCGAGCTCTCGGCCTTCGAAGAAACGCTCAAGCCCGTTGGACTCCGGAGCCCCGCATGAATGGGAAGATCATCATCGTCGCGCTGTTCGCCGCTGCCGCGGGCGGAATCTTTTTCTACACCCAACGCGCGCCCAACACCGTCGCGCCCGGGATCAAGGTCACCGCGCCGCCCTCGGATCAAGTCGAGATCACGTTTCTCTATTCGACCGAGAAGAAAGACTGGGTCGAGTCGTGCGCCACTGCGTTTCGCCAAGCCGAGCCCGGCATCAAGCTGACGTTGCAGGGCCAGGGCTCGCTGGATTCCGCGCAGGCGGTGGCCGATGGCAAGGCGGCTCCGACGCTGTGGAGCCCGGCCGATTCGTCGGTGCTCGCGCTCGCCGACTCGGACTACCGCACGCGCACCAACACCTCGCTGTGGGCGATGGGGGACGACGCGCCGCAGCCGCTGGTGCTCACGCCCCTGGTCTGGGTCGCGTGGGAAGACAGGGCAGAGGCGCTGCAGAAGTCCGGCGGCGGTGTCGTCAACTGGAAGGCGATTCACAAAGCCGTCGCTTCGCCGCAGGGCTGGCCTTCCGCGGGCGGCAAGCCCGAGTGGGGCTTCGTGAAGCTCGGCCACACCGACCCGACCCGGTCGAACTCGGGCCTGCAGGCGCTGTCGCTGATGATGCTCGAGTTCTACGGCAAGCGCGGTGGGCTCGCGGTGGCCGACGTGCTCAAGCCCGAGTTTCAGGCGTTCGTGAAAGAGACCGAGAAGGGCGTCGCCAAGTTCGAGACGTCGACCGGCACGTTCATGACCGAGATGGTGCTGTATGGGCCGAGCAAGTACGACATCGCGGTCGTCTACGAGAATCTGGCCATCGCCCAGGTCGGCAACGCGCAGGGCCGTTGGGGAAACCTTCGGGTCTACTACCCCGACCTCACCGTCTGGTCTGACCACCCGATCGCGCTGTTGGAAGCGAGCACGCCGAAACAGAAAGAAGCCGCGCGAAAGTGGGTCGCGTTCCTTCGCAGCCGCCCGATGCAGGAACAGGCGCTGAAATTCGGCTTCCGCCCTTCTGACCCGTCGGTGCCACTGAAGTCGGCCGATGCGAACAACCCGTTCAACAAGCTCGCCGCGAACGGCATCAAGGTCGACCTGCCGCCGGTGGCCGAGACCCCCGACGGCGCCGTCGTTCGTGCCCTGCTCACGCTCTGGAGCAGAACCGTCGCGAAGTAGCTGCCCTACCGCCGCGAACGGCGGCGAAGCACCAGCGG
>JAYUXE010000114.1:0-2513 GCA_043753165.1 Archangiaceae bacterium
GCCGTCGGCGGCGGAACTCCACCGGCGGGCACGACCCACGCGGGCGGCGGCACCTTCATCGCCTGTGCAGGAACCGACTTGCTGATTGGCGGCCGCGGGGTCGAGATCGCCGCGAGCACATCGGGCGTCTGCATCGGATCCGTCTTCGGCGGCGGAGCCGGCGCACGCTGCACGACCGTCGACTGCGAGACCGCCGGAGGCACAGCCCCACGCGGAAGGGGATCCGTGATCACATCGGGCGAACGTGTCGACACGGGCGTCGGCACCGGCGGACCCAGCGGGCGCGAAACGAGTGGCTGCCTCAACCGCTGCAGCTCGGGCCGCGGCGCCGCGACGCCCGGACCCTGCGTCGTCGGCACCGGAGGTCTCGCCGCTGCAGCGCGCGCGGCCGCCAGCTGCCGTTCGACCGCTGCCTTCTCTTCCGCCTGAATCTTTGCGAGCAGCGGGTTCGCCGCCGACGGCTGCGTCTTTGCGAATTCGATCGGCAGCTCAGCGCCGTCTGGTTTTTTTCCTTCACTCACGGTGGACGCGGCTCAAATTAGCCCAGCTCTCCCTGCAGGTGAAACAACACGGCCAGCGCCGCCAACGCCGCGGTCTCCGTCCTCAACACCCGGCGTCCCATCGTGACGGGCACCGCCCCGGCCTGTTTCAGTGCCACCACCTCTGCCCGCGCGAGGCCCCCTTCGGGTCCAATCACCAACGCCAGCGGCTGCGTCGTCTCGGCCACCGCGGCCGACAGCGATGTCGCTTCCTCCTCTTCATCCAGCACGAGGACGAGGGCGCCCTTCAATTCGTGCACGGCTTCGAGCAACGCCGCGGGCGCGAACACCACCGGCACATCGGCCCGCCCTGATTGCCGTGCCGCTTCCTCGACGATGCGCTGCCAGCGCTGCACCTTCGTGTCCTCGCGGCCGCTTGGCTTGATGACGGTGCGTTCGGTGAACACGGGCCTGAACGCGGCCGCCCCGAGCTCGGTTCCCTTCTGCAAGACCCACTCGAGCTTCTCGGCCTTGGGCAACCCCTGCACGATGGTGATCGCCCGCGGCGCCGGCTGCGGCGTGCCGGCTTCCAGGAACAACGACGCCGAGTCTGCGCCGACGTCGGTCACCTGCGCCGCGAACACCGTGCCCTTGCCGTCGAAAATCTCGAGCGGCTCGCCCGCCCGCACGCGCAGCACGCGGACGAGGTGATGAAAGCGGGGGCCATCGAGATGCATCGCGCCGGGCGCCGCGCCGGGAAGGTGAAGCCTTTTCACGGACGCTCGAAGTCGAGCCGAATCCACTCGCCTTGCACGGTGCGGCCCGCAGGCTTCATTCCTTCTTTGACGAACGCCGCGGTGACTTCGTCCGCCTGCGGCACCAGCACGCCCGCGAGCACGAGCCGGTTCTTCGCCTTCGCCACCAGCATCGGCGCCAGCGCGACCAGGGTGTTCGCGAGGATGTTGGCGAGGACGAGATCGAACTGGCCTTTGATCGACTCCAGCGATTTCCCCGAGAGCTCGATGCCCGTGATGCCGTTCTCTTCCGCGCATTCCTTCGCGAGCTCGACGGCGATGGGATCGTTGTCGGTGCCGATGACTTTTCCCGCGCCCAGCTTCTTCGCCGCGAACGCGAGCACTCCGGTGCCGGTGCCCACGTCGAGCACGGATGCCTTCGGGTTCGCTTCCATGAACGCGTCGACCGCGGCGAGACACAGCGACGTGGTGGGGTGGTCGCCCGTGCCGAACGCCATCTTCGGCTCGATGAAGAGGCACACCTTGCCCTTCGGCGCCTTCTCCCACGGAGGGCCGACCCAGAGGCGGCCGACGGTGACGGGGCGGATGAGCCGCTTCCACTCTTCGCTCCAGTCTTTCTCGACCACGTCTTCGAGCTCGGCGACGCGGGGCTTCAGCTGCGCCTTCGCCTGCTTCAATGCGGCCGTCGCGGCGGCGCGCTTCTCGAAGAAACCGATCACGATTGCTTCGCCCGCGTTCGGCTTTCTCACGTTAGGCATTCCGCCTTCGCCGTCCCGCAGCTCGAGGCCCGCGGCCCCACACTCGGTCAGCAGGTGCTGCGCCGCTTCCGCCGAAGCCTTCTTCACGTCGAGACTCAAAGACACCCAGGGCATCCGCGCCTCATAGCGGTCGAACGGTCGCCAGTCACCCCGAGCGCCCGCCATCCCTCCGACTTCTCTCGGGACGAACGGAGCCCTATGGTCCGCCCCGTGAAAGCTGCGGCGACGATGGCGATGGTGTTGACGTTGATGGGCTGCGACGGCCCGTCGGCCCCGGACCCGGCGGTGTGCCGGGACTTCATTCACCGCATCTGCATCAACCCCGTCTGCGCAGAGACTTCGGTGCTGAAGGCGGATGCGGGCGCCGCGTGCGACGCAATTCTGCAGGCCCGCACCGGCTGTGACAGCGAAACGTTCAAGTTCACCACGCCCTCGCGCGAACGCTTCCTGACGTGCCGCGCGCCCCTGTTGAACGCGGGCGACACCGTCGAAGTGCACCCGGCGTGCGGCGACGTGACGCA
>JAYUXE010000115.1:0-13070 GCA_043753165.1 Archangiaceae bacterium
GACTACGTCGCCAAGCCTTTTTCTCCCCGCGAGCTGCTCGCCCGCCTCAAAGCGGTGCTGCGCCGTTCGCGCCCCGAAGTGCTGTCTGAAGAGCTCGCCGCCGGTGACGTGAAGGTCGACATCGGCTCGCGCATCGTCAACGTGAAGGGCGCGGCCATCGAGCTCACCGGCATCGAGTTCGACATTCTGGTCGCCCTGATGCGCCGCGCCGGCCGCGTCGTGCCCCGCGATGCGCTGCTGTCGGAAGCCGGCCGCAGCGACGTCGTCGTCGGCGAACGCACCGTCGACGTTCACATCTCTCACCTTCGTCAGAAGCTCGGCGACGATCCTCCGCGGCTCATCAAGACCGTGCGCGGCGTCGGCTACGTGCTCGCCAAAGACTGATGCGTCCGCACCGGCGCCACCATCGTCCGCTGGGTCCGATCGGGCGTTTCGTTCGCACCAGCCTGCGCCGGAAGCTCTTCGCCTGGTTCGCGCTCGCGATTCTCGTCACCACCGTTGCCGTCGCCGTGGCGATGGCCGTGTTGACCAGCGGGCAGCAGAGCACCTGGCACCAGAACTACGACAACGGCCGCCGCTGGGTCGGCAGGCAGTTCGCCGCGAAGTGGGATTCGCCCGTCGAGCGCGATGCGTTTGCCCGCGAAACCGCCGCCGACCTGATGCTCGACCTCGAGCTCTACGATGCCGCAGGAACATCGCTGCTGAAGATTGGCGACGGCTGCGACGGCAACGCGATCGACGTGCCGATTCACCGCGACGGCCAGCACCTCGGTGCCGTGCGTGCGTGCTCGACCCAGCTGCGCCCCTTCCGCCCCGAACGCGGCCTGCTGGTGGTGCTGATCATCATCGGCGTGCTGTGGGCCGCGTCCGGAAAGATTGCCCGTCGCCTCGCGCGCCCGCTGGACGAGCTGGCGGGCGTGGTGAAGCGGCTCGGCAGTGGCGACCTGAAGGCGCGCGCCGAGCTTCACACCTTCGATGAAATCGGCGTCGTCGCCGGCGCGGTGAACGAGATGGCGGCGCGCATCGAAAAGCAGCTGACGGATCAACGCGAGCTCCTGGCGGCCGTCTCGCACGAGCTGCGCACCCCGCTGGCCCGCATGCGCCTCGTTTCGGAAATCGCGCGCGATGGCGGCGCGACGCCCAGGACCTTCGATGATCTCGATCGCGAGGTGGTCGAGATGGACGCCCTGGTCGGCGAGCTGCTGGCCAACTCGCGCGTCGACTTCGGCCTGCTGCAGACGCGCGAGCTCTCGGCCCGTGACGCCGCCGTCTTCGCGCTGGAACGCGCGGGGCTTCCCGTCGACCTGCTCGAGGCCGACGCGGCGATGACGGTGAAGGCCGACCCCACCTTGCTTGCGCGCGCGCTGGGGAACTTGATCGACAACGGCAAGAAGCACGGCGGCGCGGTCGACCGCTTCGTCGTGCGCAAAGGCGACCAGAGCCACGTCGTCTTCGAGATTCAGGATCGCGGCCCGGGCATCGCCGAGGCCGACCTCGCGCGCGTGTTCGAGCCATTCGAGCGCGCAGGTGAAAAGAAGGCCGAAGGGCTGGGGCTCGGCCTCAACCTGGTGAAGCGAATCGCCGAAGCCCACAAGGGCACCGCCTTCGCGCAGAACCGCGTGCAGGGTGGGGCGACGGTTGGCATCTCGCTGCCGGTCGCTTAAGTCGCAAAGCCATGTACCGCGCACTGGCTGCCGCTGCTCTCGCTCTCGTCGCGTGCGGGCCTGCCGCGGCGGGGCCGACGTACCACCAGGACGTCGCTCCGCTGCTGGCGGCGCGGTGCACGAACTGCCACGTCGCCGGCGGCATCGCGCCCTTCGCGCTGACGAGCCTCGAAAACGCGCAGACGATGTCGAAGGCGATGGTGATGGCGGTCGAGTCGGGTCGGATGCCGCCGTGGAAAGCCGGCCCGGCCGACGTCTCGTACCTGCGCAACCCGACGCTCACCGCCGAGCAACTGGACACGCTGAAGAAGTGGGACGCAGCGGGCTCGCCCGAAGGCGATGCGCGCGCGAAGCCGAAAGAGGTGGCAGCGATCGGTGGAGGCATCGAGCGCGTCGACCTCGAGCTGACGATGCCCGAGGCGTACACGCCGACGCAGTCGCCCGACGACTACCGCTGCTTCGTCTTGAAGTGGCCGAAGAACGAGCCCGTGTACGTCACCGGCTTCAACGCCGTGCCGGGCGTGCCGCAGATGGCGCACCACATCGCGCTGTACCTCGTCCCGCCCGACGCCGCAGCGCTGCCGCCTGCGTGGGACGCCGAAGACGCGACGCCCGGCTACAAATGTTTCGGAGGCCCCTTTGGCGATCGCCCGCAGCAGTTCGCCGTCGAGCTGATCAACGCGTGGATCCCCGGCTACCAGGGCGTGAAGCTGCCGCGCGGCCGCGGAATCCTCGTCCCGCCCGGCGCCACCGTCGTGCTGCAGATGCACTACAACGTTCAGTCGGGCATCCAGCCGGACCTCTCGAAGCTGCAGTTCACGCTCGAGTCGACCGTCGAGAAGCGCGCCACCTACCAACCCATGCTGGACGTGGGCTGGGTCGCGGGCGGCATGCGGATCCCCGGCGGCGAGAAGGGTGTCGTGCACCAGCTCGTCTCGGACCCGCGCGCCTTCTTCAAACTGCTCGGCTCACCTCTCGACAACTCGAAGGGCTTCAACATCGAGGCAGTGATGTTCCACATGCACCGGCTCGGCACCGTGGGTGAGCTCTGGCTCGAGAAGGCGGACAAGCGGCGCATCAAGCTGATCTCGATTCCGAAGTACGACTTCCACTGGCAGCTCGAGTACTACTTCGACCAGCCCGTGCGGTTCGAAGAGGGCGACAAGCTGCGCGTGCGCTGCACCTTCGACAATTCGCAGGAACACACGGGCAAGGTGAAGCCCGAAGACGTCAACTGGGGCGAGAACAGCGACCAGGAAATGTGCGTCGCCAACCTGCTTTCCACCGAGTAGTTCAGGGCGGTTGCGGGCGCGAGCAACTCGAGCAGGGCAGGGGACGACAATCAGTCATGGTTTCTGTTCGCCCCGCCCTGGGTTCCTGGTTCGACTCGCTTCGGCGGGCCGCTTCCAGCGCTCCGATCGCCGAGACGAAGATCAAGCGGTACGAGCAGCCCGTTCCGCGCGTCACCCGAAACCCGAACCGCGACACCTTCGAGACCGCCGCCGACGAGCTGAAGCACGGCATCCGGCGCGACTTCAACCAGGGTCAGAGCCTCAGTGGCCCGCGCCAGAACGCGACGCCGGCCCCGAAGCCGGGCGCGACGAACACCACGAGCTTGCTGCACCGCGATGGCTTCGAAGCTGCGACGCGCAAACCGGTCGAGCTGACCCCAAAGCCGCCGCCCTCGTTCAAGCAGGCCGTCGCGGTCTTCCGCTTCCGCTGAAAAAACTCAGCCGTCAAATCACGTCGAGCTTGTGGCCTTTGACGCGCTTGTTCTCGTCAGGCCCGTGAAGCTCCATCTCAAGCGCCATCTCGAGCAGGTCGATCAAGGCGGCGCGCGAGTCGGTGTCGTCTGCGCTCATCAAGGTGAGCTCGATGGGCAGCTTGTTCTCGACGGGAACGGGCTCAGGGTCGATGGGCTTGCCGGAAGGGTCGAGCTCTTCGACGAGCAAATCGCCGTCGCGATGGATCGTGTAGCGCCTGTGCATGGGCTGATCTTAGTCTCCCGCCCGCCGCATGCCTCGTTCGCTCACCAACCTCGCCGCGCTTTTTCTTCGCGATGCCGCGGCCTTCCGCAACATGGTGAAGAGCCCCGTGCTCATCTGGAAGGCACCCCCGTCCGACGCTTCGGGCATGACCTGGCAGGGCACCCACCCGGGTGTCGGCCCCTCACGGCCCCACGAAGGCCAGGCCCTGGTGTTCGACGTCTCGAAGGGCACGGGCAAGCAGAACGCGTTCGCGATGGGCGTCACCGTCGGCCGCATCGACACCAACGACGTGCCTCTCGACGACGTCAGCGTCAGCCGCTTCCACGCCTGGCTTCAGCAGGAAGCGAACGGCTGGGTGCTGTGCGATGCCGAGAGCAAGAACGGCACCTTCTGCGAGGGCCGGCGCGTCGAGCCCAAGCAGAAGATGGCCATCAAAGACAGGTCGAAGCTCAAGTTCGGAGAGGTCGAGGTCACCTTCCTCGAGGTCGACGCGCTGATTGCGATGATGGAAGGGATGATGAAAGGCGGAAGCTAACCGTCGAAGCGGTAGCCCTGCCCACGCACGGTGACGAAGTGTCGCGGCTCGTCGGGCAAAGGCTCGAGCTTCTGACGCAGCTGGCTGATGAAGTTGTCGACGGTGCGGGCGGTGCCCTCGTAGCCATAGCCCCACGCCGCGGCCAGCAGCTCGTCGCGAGAGAACGCGCGGCCCGGATGCGTGGCGAAGTGCAGCACCAGCTTCAGCTCTTGCGCGGTCAAGTCCACGGGGCCGCCGTTTCGCGTCACCGTCTTCGCGCGCAGGTCGACGTTCACGCCCGCGAACTGCACCACGTTGGTGTCGCGCGCATGCCGCCGCAGCACCGCCCGCACCCGCGCCAGCAGCTCCTGCAGGCTGAACGGCTTCACCACGTAGTCGTCGGCGCCCAGGTTGAGGCCGCCAATCTTGTCGGACTCCATCCCCTTCGCCGACAGCACCAGCACCGGAATCGTGACCCCGCGCGTGCGCAGCTCTTTCAAGACCTCGAAGCCGTTCAGCTGCGGCAGCATCAGGTCCAGAATGATGATGTCGGGCGTTTCGTCGATCGCCTTCTGCAGCCCGGTGCGGCCGTCTTGCGCCTGCAGCACCTCGTAGCCCTCGTATTTGAGGTTCATCGACACGCCGGTGAGGATCGACAGGTCGTCTTCCACGACCAGAATCCGCTGGGGGCTGCTGTCTGGCATGGCGTCCCTCTCCTTGAAGCAGCCGCGCTCGAACGCTGCGCCCGGGCATCTGCGTTCTAGCCTCTTACGGGCAACAGCCGGATGGTGAAGGTGCTTCCCTTGCCCAGCTCGCTCTCGACCGTCACCTTGCCGCCATGGGCCTGAATGATGCGGTTGGCGATGGCGAGGCCCAGCCCCGAGCCTTCCGTCTCGCGCGTGAGCAGGTTGTCGACGCGGTAGAAACGTTCGAAGATCCGCTTTCGTTCGCTGCGCGGAATGCCGACGCCGTTGTCCCTCACCGAAATCTTCACCCACTTGCCTTCCGACCACGCCCGCAGCGCGATCTGCTTGTCGTCGCCCGTGTACTTGAACGCGTTCTGCAGCAGGTTGAGCAGCGCGCCCGCCAGTGCATCGCGGTCGACCTCAACCATCGGCAAGTCCTTCTCGAGGTCGACGGTGAAGTTCATCACCGCGCCCAGACGCTGCGTGTTGAACGCGTCCACGGCGGTGTCGACCAGCGTCTTCACTTTCAGGGTGTGAAGGTCGTACTTCTTGCGGCCGCCTTCGATGCGCGCCCAGTCGAGCACGCGTTCGATCATCGACGACAGGCGCTCGGTCTCGCGCGACAGCATCAGCAACACCTGCTGGTGGTCTGCGTCGTTCGCCACCCGGCCCATCGCCAGCGTGTCGATGAACATCCGAATCGACGTCAGCGGCGTGCGCAGCTCGTGGCTCACCAGCGACACGAAGTCCGTCTTCAGCCGCGACAGCCGCGCTTCGCGGTACAGGGTGCGGCCCGTGTAGATGACCCCCATCGCGAGCGTCAGGTAGAAGACGCCCAACAGCACCCCGTACACCGCGCGATTCCGGGTCGACGCCTGCGCCACCGGGTCTTCGCCTTCCGCCACCGCCACCAGGCGAAAGTCCTGCAGCGGAAGCGGGAGCACGATGCTCGCGAGCTCGCGTGGGCCCAGCGCGTCGCGCACGTCGTTCACGCCCGACACCAGGCGGTTCAGCGCCCCTTCTGGCGCGTCCCGCTTCACCGGCCTGAGCTCGTAGTGCGCGAGCTCGCCCGCGGGAGCAGACGATTTCAAGAAGGCCTCGATCACCGACGAGGCGATGCGCGCGCCCACCACCTGGTCACCGTCTTTCAGCGCCACCAGCAGCATCGCCTGCGGCATCGCCACCGAAAAAAACACCGGCTCGTCAGGCAGGGCCGCGAGCTCGCCCCCCATCTGAGCGACCGCCGCCTTCACCTTTGGATCCGCCGACTCGAAGACCTCACCCCGCATCGAGAACCCGACGTCGGTCAGCTCGACGCCCATCGGGCTGGTCAACACGAGCTGGTGATCGAGCTTGTCGAGCGAGGCCCGTTCGAGCATCACGCGAAAGTCGCCCACCACCTTGGCGAGCCGTCCGCTCCACGCCGCCTCGAGCCGCTTTTCGACCGCCGCGCGCTCGTTGATGATCGCCATCACCCCGAAGCCACTGAGGCCTGCCGAAGGCACCGCGACGAGCAAGATGAGCCAGGCGAACGTGCGCCGAAAGCTCATCAAGTCGTCGGTGCGTTCAGCCATGATCGGTTTGTCAGGCTCTGGCAACTGAGCCCCCAGACGTGGTTTGAGGCCCCGGCATAGCATCTGCACAACACCGGACACGAAATCGCAGCGCGGCGTTGAATCTGGCGCAGTCCCGCATGTTTGAAGGTGTTGTTGATGGGCCTGGGGACGCTCCAATCGCCGCAAACGCGGCACCGATGTCAGGCTTTCGAAGTGGCAGGAAAAGGGAGAGGCACATGAACTGGTTCAAGCGGTCGATGCTGGTGGGGGCGCTCGCGTCCGGAATTCTCTTCAGTGGCTGCGACCCGGCGAAGGGGCCCTCGCGGTCGACCTCGTCCGGCTCGCTGGCCCTTTCGTCGGACGACGCGCTGCTCTACGCCGTCGACACCGACACGGGCACGCTGAACGTCATCGACACCGCGACGGACCTGAAAATCGCGAGCGTGAAGGTCGGCGATCAGCCGGGCCGGGTGGCCGTCGGCGGCGACGACACCATCTACGTCACGAACCGCGGCAGCAACACGGTCAGCGTCATTCGCAAAGGCGACTGGACGGAAGTGAAGCAGATTCCCGTCGGCACCGAGCCCGTCGGCATCGCCGTCTCGCCCGACAACAAGATGCTCTACGTCGTGAACTCGACCTCGGCCGACAATGCCGAGTTCGGCACGCTGTCGGGCATCGACGTCGCCACCCTCGAAAAGAAATTCGACGTCGAAGTCGGCGCCGAACCCCGCGGCCTGGCGCTGCTGGGAAATGATCGCGCCGTCGTCACCCTCTACAAAGAAGGCGAGCTGGTCGAGGTCGACCTGCAGAAGCACGCGAAGGTCTCTGACAAGATTGGCATCTACGACCAGGCCAACGCCTCGAACGGCGGCAACACGGGCTTCGCGGTCTATTCGACGTTCAAGGCGCGCGCGCTGGCCAGCGTCGCCGCGACCAACGACGGCAGCCGCCTCTTCGCTCCCGTCATCTGGGCCCGGGAAGACCCCATCTCGCGCAAGCCGAACAGCGCCGGCGGGTATTACTCGTCGGGTGGCCCGTGCAACGTCGGCGCTGTCGCCACGGCCGGCATCGTCGTCGCCGATCGCGGCAGTGGCGGCCGGCTCGAACCACAGGTCGACGACCTCACCGCCTGCGCGGGCCTCGGCACCAACAGCAGCGACAAGAACTACCCGGCCAGCACCATTGCGACGGGCAACGGGAAGTTCGGCGGCACCCTCACCCCGATTCAGGCCCCGGTCGCCGTCGCCATCGACCCGACCGACACCTGGGTCTTCGTGGTGAACAAGGAATCGTCGAACGTCGCGATCATGCCCGCCTTCCGCCGCGATCCGGGCGAAGAGAACACCTTTCAGTCGACGGGCAGCTCGGTGCGTTCGACCATCGCCCTGAACTCGGACCCGAAGGTCAGCAGCGGCCCCGACGGCATCGCGCTGAGCCGCGATGGCAAGCGCGCGTACGTCTACAACCAGTTCGATCACCGCGTCGACGTGCTCGGCTCGAAGGGCTCGGGCAGCGCCGCCAACATCGAGAAGCTCAAGTCGATCACCGTCGCGTCCGACGTGCTGTCGCCTGAAGTCGTCGTCGGCCGGAAGATGTTCTTCAACGCCACCGACCCGCGCCTGAGCTCGCCGACCACCAACGTCTCGTGCGCGACCTGCCACCTCGAAGGCCTCGAAGACGGCCACGTCTGGAAGTTCCCCGACGGGCCCCGCCAGACGCCCGCGCTCGCCGGCCGCCACCTGCGCCAGACCCAGCCGTACCACTGGAGCGGCGAGTTCCCCGACAGCCAGGCCTTCATGACCCACACCATCAAAGAACGCATGGGCGGTACGGGCCTCGTCACCGCAAAGGAATCGGAAAACATCGTCGACTTCATCGAGGCGCTGCCCGCCCCCCAGAACGCGAACTTGAAGCTCGTTCGCACCGAGTCGCAGCTGCGCGGCGCCGCCGTCTTCACCAAGGCCAACTGCAACAGCTGTCACACCGGCGCGTTGCTCACCAACCTGAAGAGCGAGCAGGTCGGCACCCTGGTCACCACCGGCAAGAGCTTCGACAACGGCATCGTCATCACCAAGGGCATCGACACCCCGTCGCTGCTTGGCCTGGCGCGCACCGCTCCGTACCTGCACACGGGTGCGGCAGCGACGCTCGAAGACCGCATCAACGACCCGAGCGACAAGCACGGCATCACGTCGACGCTGAACGCCACCGAACGCAAAGATCTCATCGCCTACCTGAAGACGTTGTAACGGCTAAGGTGCCCGCCATGACGCGCGTCGTCCTCATGGCGGGGTTGCTGTTCAGCGGGGTGGTTCTCGCGCAGGCAAACCCCGACGAAGAGTGGGGCTCGCTGCCGGTCGACTCCAATGCCCCGAAGCCGCTGCCTCCTCCCACCCCCGTCTCTCGCACGCCTTCTGCGGCAGCATCGGCGCCGCGCCTCGGCATCGAGGGGGACCCGCGGCCCCCGGTCGAGCCCAACACGGTCAGCATGTTCGCCGGCCCGACGCTGGGTCAGTGGAAGCGGGGGCAGGCGGTCTACGTCGGGTTTCCCGCCCTCGGGCTGCGCCTCGCCATCGGGCTGCTCGAGCGCCTCGATTTCGCGGTCGGGTTCGAGACCTTCTACGGCGTGATGAACGAGTTTCACGTCGGGGTGAAGTTCGGCCTGCTTCGCGGCGCCCACTGGAATTTGTCGCTGGCGGGCGACTGCATGCTCGCGCTGTTCAGCCAGCGGGCCGCCAAAGAGCAGAAGGGCCCGCGCTGGATTACCGGCCATCGCAACTACGGAGCGAACCCGGGCCTCATCGTCTCGTACCAGGGTGAGAGCCCCCGCGCGGCGCGGCTCTTCGCCGACCTGCGCTACCTGATTGCCTTCGACACCGACCCGTTCGCGAAGGATCCGTTGAACGGGGTGCCGGCGAACCTCGTCATCGGCCACAACGTCACGCTGCGCTTCGGGGCCGAGCTTCCGTTGTCGGCGCGCACGTCGTTCATGTTCATGCTGGGCATCGATTTTCACGGCCGCGACGCGGATGCCGTCGTGATGCCGGTGGCGATGCTGGGCCTGGTCACCGGGCTCTGATTTCGAAGGCCCGGGTGCTATGCACGCGCGGCCATGAAAAAAGCCTGCGTCTACGGCGCCGGAAGCTTCGGTACCGCGGTGGCCACCGTACTCGCCAACAACTTCGACGAGGTCGTCCTCTGGGGCCGCGACGAGGCGTTGATCGCTGCCATCAATGGGAAGCACGAGAACAGCAACTACCTGCCGGGCCTGACGCTGCCGCCCAACATCGTGGGCTCGACGTCGATCGAAGCCGCAGCGAAGGGCGCCGAAATCATCGTCACCGGCACCCCGTCGCACGCCACGCGCGAGCTGCTGGGCAAGGCGCTGCCGTTTCTGCCTCGGGGCGCTCCGATTGTCTGTGTGGCGAAGGGCATCGAGAACGAATCGCTGATGACGATGACCGAGCTCCACGAGCAGTGTCTGCCGGAAGAGCTGCACCCGCAGATTGCGGTGCTGTCGGGCCCGTCATTCGCGAAAGAGATGGTGATGGGGATGCCGACCATCGTCACCATCGCCGCCCGTTGGGAAAAGACGGCCCAGCGCGCGCAGAAGATGTTCCAGTGCCACACGTTCCGCACGTACACCTCGACCGACGTGGTGGGCGTTCAGGTCGGCGGGGCGTTGAAGAACGTGATCGCGATCGCCGCGGGAATCGCCGACGGCCTGGGCTTCGGCCACAACGCGCGCGCCGGCATCATCACGCGCGGCCTGGCTGAGATCACCCGCGTCGCGGTGCGCATGGGCGGCAACCCACAGACGTTGTCGGGCCTCGCCGGCATGGGCGACCTGGTGCTCACCTGCACCGGCGAGCTCTCGCGAAACCGGCGGGTCGGCATCGCGCTGGGCAAAGGCCAGAAGCTCGAAGACGTGCTGAAAGAGATGAAGCAGGTCGCCGAAGGGGTGAAGACGGCCCGCGCGGCGCGTGACCTTGCGGTAAAGACGGGCGTCGAGTTGCCCATCTGTGAGCAGGTGTACCAAATCATGTACGAAGCGAAGAGCCCGAAGGCCGCGGTGCTCGACTTGATGGGCCGGACCCCGAAATCGGAATTGGTTTGAACTTCATGAAAACATCGACGCTGCTGGCCACCACGCTTCTCGTTGTCTCCACGCTGTCTGGCTGCAAGTGCGGGCCGGCGACAGTCCAGAAGTTTCCGAAGCTCGAGATTCCACTGGCCGATGGGACGACCGAGCGCACGAGCCTCGACTTCAACCAGGTGCAGCTGGCCGTGAAAAGCGTCCGCACCATCAACATCCGCAACGGCGGCAACCTCGCGATGACGATTTCGAAGGCCGTCAGCGCGGCGCCCTTCGCCGTCGAATCGACGCTGCCGTTGGAAGTCTCGGTGGGCTCGACCGTTGCCCTCAGCGTGTCGTTCACTCCGACCGAACCCGACCAGCGCGTCATGGGCGAGCTCACGATCACGTCCGACGACCCCAGTCGCGAGACCGCGAAGGTCACGCTTGCCGGGCAGGGCATCACCGCTGTCGCTCGCGTAACCCCGAACCCGATCGACTTCGGCGACGTGTACATCGGTGAGACCAGGAAGGTGTCGATCACGATGAGCAACGCGGGCACCGACGACCTCGTCGTGAAGGGCGCTGCGTTCGGCGCCAACACCCCGGGCACCGTCACGGGCGACCTCACCCGGCTGAAGGCCGCGCTGGGCATGGGCACCACCGTCACCACCGAGCTGACGTTCGCTCCGACGGCGTCGCAGACCCTGACGGGCATGGCGACGCTCGACATCAGCCTCGACGAGATGCAGGGCGGAACCTTGAGCATCCCGATCAAGGGCAAGAGCATCCAGGCGCTGCCGAAGCTGTGCTTCAAGGCGGACAACACGGGCATGGAAAGGTGCGCCGACATCGCGCAGAGCTCGTTGACCATCTCGGCCGGCGCCTTCTGCGACAACCGCCTCTTCAACTGCAACGGCGACGGCGGCTTCAGCGGGAAGCTGTACGTGAAGAACGAAGGCAACTGGCCGGTCGCCTACTCGATGCAGTGGGACTCGCTGCCGTACGCGCAGCCCCGGTGTGATGGTGGCTCGGGCCTGTCGGACTTCGAGTTCTCGAATGCGGCGCTGACGGCCGACGGCGGCCGGGTGACCAAGTTCTCGGACGCGACGGTGAAGCTGCCCAACGTGGTGGCGGCGCCGAAGCCGTGGGAGTCCGCGCCGGTGACGGTGACGTACCGTGCGACTTCGCGCTGCCGCGACGACGGAGCCGACCAGGCCCGCCTGCTGTGGACGCGCCAGCCGCAGCCCGATGCCGGTGAGCTGATCGGCTCGAACCGCATGCCAGGCACGCTGTTCCTCACGCTCAACGCCTCGTCGAAGCTTCCGCACGCCGACCCCAGCGCGTGGTCGTGCGGCACGGCGGGCTCGCCTGCAACGCTGCCCTGCGAAGACGTCTTCTACGGCGTGAACAATGGCGGCGACGCGCCTTTGAAGGTGACCAAGGTCGAGCTGTGGGAAGAGTTCGACAAGTCCTTCGGCGACGGCGGCGGCCCCAACGGTGGCATCTTCCAGCAGTGCAACAGCGCGAACCCCAGCGGCGCGTGCGCAGCGTTCACCTGGAAGAACATCGACGGCGGCAACCCCAACCAGTACGCCCCGCACGCGCTGGGGCCGACCACCAACCCGGCGGCGCCGACCCAGGTGCCCATCGGCCGGCTCGTCTTCGGTGAAGCGTGCCTCGACGGCGGCCTCACCTCGTGCGCCAACACGCCGTTTCGGATCTACGCGGTCGTCACCACCGATGACCCGTACCAGACGACCGTGACGACGCCGATCAGCGGCTACGGCAACTGAGCGAAAGCCACCCGGGTCGGTTGATTCACGGGCGATGCGCGCCGCCGATCAACTCGACAGACGTTCGAGCAGCTCGTCGAGCATCAGCCGTTCTCCGGGCGTCAGCGCCTGGGTCTGCTCGAGCGAAGCCCGCAGCGCGATCGCGGCGGACTTCGACCCGGATTTTTCCACCGCGGGCGACGCGGTGGTGATGGCGGCGATCACGCTCTCTCGCGCGGCCACGGCAAGCGAAAGGTCGCGTTTCGCCGGCGGCATTCCGAGCAGCGTGTGGATGGTGCCGAGCCCCATCGCGCGCATGAGGTTGACCGCCTGGCCGACGCCGACGCGCAGCCGGCCCGCTTTCGCAAGCCTCTGAATCCTGGCTTCGAGAATCTGCTGCCCCGCCTCTGAAGCCTGAGACTTGTGGCCAGGCCGGGCCCTGCCGCTGATGATCGAGAAGACGGCAGGGTGGGCGAGGCTGAAGGCGATGTTCAGGTCCCAGCCGGCGCGCAGATCTTCCAGCGGGTCGCGCAGCGCCTTCTGCGCACCTTTCGACTGCACGTACTTGCGCATCGCGTGCTCGGCGACCGCCTCGAGCAAGCCGCCTTTGTCGCCGAACAGCCGGTAGAGCGTCGGCGCTTGGACGCCGGCGAGCACGGCCACGGCCCGGGTCGTCAGCCCTTCACGCCCGTCCTTCGCGAGGATCTTTTCCCCCGCGGCGATGATCCGCGCGCGCACCGCGTCCTGGCTGGCCGGCTCTTTCACCGTCGTCTTCATAGTCCGGGTCGCTGTTGACGACCTTTGTTATC
>JAYUXE010000116.1:0-2512 GCA_043753165.1 Archangiaceae bacterium
CCTTCGGCGCCCTCGTCGTCATTCTCTTCGCCGTCGAAGCCCTCACCGGCGTTGGCCTCTCTCTCTGGTATGCGCCGACCACCACCGACGCGTGGGCCAGCGTTCACTTCATCCACCATCAGCTGACGTTCGGCTGGATGTTGCGTGGGCTGCACCACGTCACCGGCAACGTGCTGATCGTGGTCGCGATTCTTCACGTGCTGCAGGCGCTGCTCTGGGGCGCGTGGAAGGCGCCGCGCGAGCTGAGCTGGATCGTGGGCCTGCTCGGAATTCAGGCGCTGATCCTCATCTCGCACACGGGCTACCTGCTGCCGTGGGACCTGCGCAGCTACTGGGCGACGCAGGTGCTCGTCGGCATCGCGGGCAACCAGCCCATCGTCGGCGAGCTTGCGGTGCGCGTGATTCAAGGCGGAGCCGACGTCGGCAACGCGACGCTCACCCACCTCTACGCGATGCACATTCTGCTCACGCCCGGCCTCTTCGCGGGCGCGATCGCAGTGCACCTGTGGACCAAGCGAAAGCACGGCGAGCTGACCCCCCCGGGAATGACGGCCGAAGTCGCCGCGGAAAAAGCGCAGACGTATTTCCCGCATCAGGTGGTGCGCGATCTCGCCGCAGGCCTCGTGGTGATGCTGGGCATCGTCATCTATGTGTGGCGGACGAATGGGGTCGAGCTGGGTGCGCCGGCGGATCCGTCGATCGAGTACGTCGCGCGGCCCGAGTGGTACTTCCTTCCCATCTTCCACCTGCGGCATTGGTTCACGGGCAGCAGCGAGTTCATCGCCACGACCGTGATTCCGGGCATGGCCGTCAGCTTCCTGGCCGCGCTGCCGTTCGTCTACGAACGCCTGCAGCCGCGCGTGAAGCAGGCGCAGAAGATCCTGATCGGCCTGTCACTGGCTGGATTCGCCGTCGCGATTTTCCTGGGTGTCACGACGGCGATGGCGGACGCCGCGAACGTCGAAGAAGTGAAGATCAACGAGAAGGCCGACGCGTGGGCGAAGCAGGCCTCGCAGCTCGCGATGATCGGCGTCCCCGTCTCGGGCCCGCTGACGCTGTACCAGAACGACCCCCACCTCTGGGGCCAGAAGGTCTTCGACCGCGAGTGCGCTGCATGCCACGCGTCCGGCGACACCAAGCCTTACGAAGCCGCCGTCTGTCTCGACGGCTACGCGAGCCGCACCTGGCTCAAGAAGTTTCTTCGCACGCCCGACGCGCCGCACTTCTTCGGCAACACGAAGATCGACGAGATGGACGCGTTCGACGGCGACGACGCAAAGCTCGGGGCCATCGTCGAGTTTCTCTACCAGCAGTCCGCCAAAGCCGACGTCGACCTCAAGCTCGCGGCGGAAGGTGCGGTGCTGTACGAAAAAGAAGGGTGCGCCGAGTGCCACTCACTCGACGGGGTGGGCACCGAGATCGCGCCTGACTTGAAAGGCTGGGCCAGCGAGCCGTGGCTGGCGGCCTTCATCCGCGACCCGGGCCACGCCCGCTTCTACGGAAAGCTGAACGAGATGGACCCGTTCGACGCCGAGAAGCTCAGCAAAGCCGAGCTGTCAGTCGTCATCAGCTGGCTGCGTTCGCAGCCCGACGAAAAAGCAGGGTTCTGAAGGTCCGTCTGGAACCTTTCCTTTTTTGAATCCCCCTCTTTCAGTACCGTCCCACCACCAGCCCTGACCCTTTGGAGGCTTCGCCATGAAGTCGTTTCGCACCGCGTTGTTGATCTCGTTCTCATTCGTTGCGGCCGCCCACGCCGACACCGCTGAAATCTGGAAGAGCAAGTGCAAGTCGTGTCACGGCGACACGGGCAAAGGCGACACGAAGCAGGGCAAGAAAGAGAAGGTCGAAGACATGACCGTCGCCGCCTGGCACACCAAGTGGACGGACGAGAAGATCAAGACGGTCATCCTCGAAGGCTCTACCGACAACAAGAAGATGAAGCCTTTCAAGGACAAGCTGTCGGCCGAAGAAGTCGACGGGCTGGTGAAGCACATTCGGACCTTCAAGCCGTGAATTTGCCCGGGCAGCCAGCGGTCGGAAGAAGCATGAGAACCCTGCTCCTCGCCACGTTGTTTGCCGCTGGGTTGTCGTTCGCGCGGCCGTCGCTGCCTGCCCCTTCTTCGTCGTCCGACCCCGAGTTCCACGCAGCCGGGGGCCAGGACGGCGGGAAGAAGAAGAAGGACGAATCGAAGGAAGAGGACTGCACTATTTCTTGAAGAGGTCGGCCTTGAGCACGACCTCGCCGCCGGCGGTGACCTTCACGGTCACCTTCCGGTTCACCCCGAGCTGAGAATTTTTGAGGGTGAAGGTCGCAACGCCCACGGGAACCTCAATCGGGTTCTTCAGCGGCGTGATTCCGTAACTCTTGCCGTTGTAGAAAACCTCGGCCCACGGATTCACTCGAACCGTGACGTGCCCGGGCTTCGGCGGTGGGTTCTTGCGTTTGAGGCGCGGCGGCTTCGGCGGCTCGCCCGCGTCTTCCACCATCGGCTCTGCGCCCGCGTCGCTGACG
>JAYUXE010000117.1:0-2511 GCA_043753165.1 Archangiaceae bacterium
CGGCAACTTCTCGAGCAGCGCCTTTACCTTCGCGGCGAGCTTCTCGTCGACGGCGCCCGCGAGCCCCAGCACGGCGCGGTCCTGGCTGAACACGCGCTGCCACTGCGCCTTCACATCGTCGATCGTGATGGCGTTGAGCCCGGCGACCGTGCCGCCGTTGTAGTGGCGGTACGGGTGGCCCGCGTACAGCAGCGCGTCGAGGCCGACCTTGCCGAGCTCTTCGTCGCTTTCCTGCCGCAGCCGCGTCTTGACCGTGTTCAGCGCCTGGGCCTTGAGCCGGTCGAGCTCTTTGGGGTCGAAGCGGGGGTTCAGCAGCACATCGGTGAAGATCTTGAGGAAGCGATCGAGCTTGTCGATGTGAACGCGGCCCTCGAACACCGTCATCTCTTTGTCGGCGTGCCCGTCGAGCTCGGCGGCCATCGGGTACAGCGCCTCGAGCAGCTGCGAGCTGCTGAGCTCCTGCGTGCCACCTTCCGACATCAGCGCGGTCGTCAGGGCGGTGAGGCCTTCTTTTCCGGCAGGGTCGTCGATGGCTCCGCTGTGGAAGACCACGCGAATCGCGACCACCGGCTTGTCCTTCACCGGCTGCAGCACCACCGTCAACGGAGCGACCGTCGCAAACGCCTTCGCCGCCACCGGAACCGGGGCAGGCGGCGCGGGCACCTTCACTTTCCGCTTCGGCAGCTTCGCGTCCTCGAGGACGTCATCGGAGGGGGCCGGAGGCGGGGGCGTCGTGGCGCACGCGACGAGCACGAGCAGCAGAGAAGAGCGCAGCGTTTTCATTTCGCACCTCCCTTCGACAGGTCGACATTGAAGACGAGCGTGGTGCGGTTCTTCTCGACGAGGTGCTTCTTCGCGAACGCGACGAGGTCTGCGGGCTTCACCTGGGTGAGCGCGCGCTGGCGCGTCTCGAGCGCGTCGGGCGTGCCCAGAATTCCGGCGATGTACGCGAGCGTCTGCGCGACGTCGGTGTACGCCTCGAGGCCCATCGCGAGGCCGTACTTGAGGTGGTCTTTGATTGAATCGACGCGCTTCGCATCGACTTTGCCCGCGACGAGCTCGGCGACGGCGGCATCGAACGCGGCGCTGACTTCGGCGCGCTGCGCTTCATCTGTGAGCTTCGCCGTAAGCCCGAAGAGGTTCGGGTCGCGGTGATCATTGAAGTCCCCATCGATCGACTCGACCAGCTGCTTGTCGAGCACCAGAGACTTGTAGAGCGGCGACGTCGGCCCGGCCAGGTACGCGCCGAGCACGTGCTGAATCGCCGCATCGCTGGTCTTCACCGACGACGCGGGCGTGTGCCAGTAGACGCCGTGGCGGGGAAGCGTCGGGTTCGTCCACGTCACCGTCGCTGTGCGGGCCGCCTCTTGCGCGGGTTCCGCCGGCACCACGATGGTCGCTGCCTTGCCGGCCCACGCGCCGTAGCCCTTCTCGATCATCGCCATCGCCGCCTTGTCGTCGAAGTCGCCGACGATGAAGAGCATGGTGTTGTCGGGCGTGTACCAGCGCTTGAAGAACTCTTTGCTGTAGGCGTAGCGGGTCGGCATCGCCTGCACGTCCTCGTAAAAACCGAGCGTCGTGTGCTGATAGGGGTGCTTGGTGAAGGCGGCGGCGAGCACGGCCTCTTCGATCTTGAGGCCGGGGTTGGCGGCGTTCTTGTGGTACTCGCCGAGCACGGCCTTCGCTTCCGTCTGGAAGGTGCCCTCGTTGTATTCGAGGTTCATGAAGCGGTCGGCCTCGAGCTCGATGAGCTTGGCGAGCTGGGCGCTGGGGCCGTTCACGTAATAGACGGTGACGTCATCGCTGGTGAACGCGTTCTCGGAAAAGCCGAGCTTGCCGAGCAGCGCATCGCGGGTGCCTTCAGGCCAGTTCTTCGTGCCCTTGAACATCACGTGCTCGAAGAAGTGCGCGAACCCGGTGTGGCCTGCTTCGATTTCGTTGCGGCTGCCGACGCGGACGACCGAGAAGTAGGCGACGAGTCCGGGCGAATTGAAGGGGACGCGGGTGACCGACAGCCCGTTCTTCAGAACGGAGGTCTTCACCGGGTAGGGGAACAGCTTGCCGGAAGCCGGAGCCGCCGAGAGCACGGAACACAACGCCACGAGCGCGAGAGTCATGGCCCGCGACTTACTTCAATTCTCAGCCGAGCTGCGGGTGCGTTCCCGTCCAGCGGGCATCGCGCACCGCCGAACGCAGCTCGAAGACGCAGCTGTCGGACCCACGGCGCATGCATTGCGATTGGACGATCATCGCGTCGGCGCCGGCGGTGTGCAGGGCTTCGTGAAGAATTCCTTCTTCGAGCGCGCAGTGGTGCGGGGTCGTCTTGTCGAGCATGGCGACCCCGGGGCGGAACTTGATCACCTGCCAACCCCCGATGCGGCCGCCGCGGTTGGCGTGGTGGTAGAGGCCGTCGATGCCGTAGACGATGTCGCCCGCGCAGCTGATGGACGGGCCGACGCGCGCCTGGTGGCTGTCTTTGAAGAGCTGGCGGCCCATCTTCAAGACGGACGC
>JAYUXE010000118.1:0-6000 GCA_043753165.1 Archangiaceae bacterium
TACTTCGCGTGTTTCCCCGGGAACACCTGCGCCGCTTCCTGGTTGCACGGGCCACACCACACGGCCGAACGGATCAGCAGCAGCGCCTTCGGCTTCTTCGTGCCCGCGCCGTACGGCGAGCCCGCGCCATACACTTCAGTGCCCGTCGGGTTGTAGAAGTCGTTGAGCGCGATCGTCTTCAGCGCCCTCGAGACCTGCGCGCGCGGGAAGCCGAGGAACTGGTAGTTCGGAATCACCGAGCCGATGCCGACGCCGTACGGCCCCGGGTAGATGATGCCGCCGTCGGCGCTGGTCTGGCCCGTGCCGGTCGGGAACTCAGGAATCACTTCCCCGCCGCCGCCCGCGCCGCCCTGGCCTCCGCCGCCGCCTGAACCCCCTGCGCCGCCGTCATTCTCTGGCTTCGGCGGCAACGAGTTCGGGGTGTCGCAACCCACCAGCAGCAGACCAGCAGCGACGGTGAGTGACATCAGCAGGGAAGTCTTCATGGGGCTCTCTCTCTCCTTTCGTTTCAGCGCGGCTTGTAGCAACTGTAGGAACTGTTCTCTTCGTCGTAGGGCGCGTAGCAGCGGTGGTACACGCTGTCGGTGTTGTCGAGGCCCTGGCGTTCATCGAGACAGGTGCCGAAGAGCCCGCTGGGTGCCTGCGGGCAGTCTTGGTCCACGAGGCACGCCTTCGAGAAGCGCAGATCGATGCACGACTTCTCGGTGCCGTGCAGCGAGACGCAGCTGAAGGCCGGCTCGCACTCGAGGTCGTACCGGCACGGTGAGCAGAACGCCGAGCCGCTGCACTTGCCGACCAGCGGCAGGCAGTGGCCCTGATCGCAGTACTTCGACGCTTCGCAGTCGGTGTCCTTCGAGCAGGCCACCGCGCAGCGCTTCTCGTTGCCCAGCGGCACGCAGCTGTGGCCGGGCAGCAACGAGCAGTCGACGTTCGACGAGCACGCCGCGCAGATGTCTTTCTTCAAGCAGACCTTTCGCAGCAGGCAGAGATCGCCTTCGATGTAGCCGGAGCCAGCCGTGATCGCCGACTTCTCGATGCAGGGGTCGCTGCTCAGGCCACACGCGTTGTTGTTGCCCTTCGTGGTGCCGCAGATCTTGTGCGGGTCCCGCTTGGTGCCGCACTCGAACCCGCCCGGACAATCGGAATCCGCGTTGCAGCCCGACGCGCAGTACGCCTTCGCATCCTGCGGGCCGCTGGTCATGCACTCGTAGCCGGGCGCGCACTCGTTGCCGACCGGGCACGCATTCCCGATGCCTTTGAACTCGATGTCCGTGCAGATGAAAATCGCGGCGCCCGTGTCGTCTTCCTGCGACGGCAGGCACCGCTGCGAGAACGTGCAGTCGAGGTGCGAAGTGCATTTGAGCGTGCAGGCATTGCCGACGCACGTGTTGCCAGGCAGACATTTGTCGGGCGTGCACTTGCCGACGCACCCACCGTCGGGCGTCACGTAGCCACCGATGCACAGCTTCGGAGGCATCCCCGCGTCCTTCACCCCTGCATCGATGATCCCGGAATCTTTCGGCCCGCTGTCGGGCACTCCAGAGTCGGGAGTGGAAGTCGGAGAGCAGCCCACGAAGGCCACCGCAGCAATGACAACGCTTCGTCGTAGAAAAGACACGCAGGCGCCGACGTAGCACGGCAAACCCTCATTAAAACAGTGCCCTCGACAGCTATTTCGGTGGGCGCTAAGTGCCGCAGCCATGCGCTTTGCCCTGCTGGTTCTGGCTGCTTTTTCCCTCGCTTCGTGTGTCACCGATTCTGCCGCCAGCGGCGCCGCCAGCACGACTTCGACGCCGTCGAGCTCGGCCCGCGCGTCGGATTTCACGCTGCGTTCGCTGGAAGGGAACACCGTCCGGCTCTCGACGTACCTCGGCAAAGACGTCGTGCTGCTGAGCTTCTGGGCGACCTGGTGCGCGCCCTGCCTGGGCGAGATGCCGGCGCTCGAGGCGATTCACCAGTCGTACAAGGACAAGGGCTTCACCCTGCTCTCCATCTCGATGGACGGGCCGGAAAGCCTCGCCAACGTCGAGACGATCGTGCGCCGCTACAACCTCACCTACCCCGTGCTCCTGGACGAAGACACGCGGGTGGTGGCGGTGTTCAACCCGGCGCGTGATGCGCCCTTCGCCGTGCTCATCGATCGCGAAGGCCGCATCGTGCAGTCGCGCGTCGGCTATTCGGTGGGTGACGAGAAAGAGCTCGAGGCGCGCATCAAAGAGCTGGTGGCCGCGAAGTGATTCGCGCGCTCGCGCTGGCCGCTGCCGCCTGGGCGGCGGTCGCGTGGGGACAGGAAGAGGACGCGGGCGAGCCAGTTGCAGTTGCAATCGAAGTCGTCGACGCCGGAAGCCCGGCAGCGCCCAGGCCGCACCTCATCGAGCCTGCGCCGGTCGCGATTCCGACCCGCGTCGACGCCACGAGCACCACCATCGCCGCGTGGCACACCGGCAACAACAACCGCACCTCGTGTGATGACAATTATGGCGAGCTGCTCGAACGCCTGAACGTCAATGGCTCACACGGAAACTGGGTCGCCGGCGTGCGGCTCGACGCTTCGGCATACGCGAATCGCCCGCGCAACTCGATGGTCAGCGGCCTGCCGCGCCCGTGCCTCGAGGTCGAGCTGAACAACCGGTACGAAGACACGCTGATGCCCGAGAAGCTCTGGCTCTCGTGGAGCAACGGCCTCTTCGAATTCACGGCCGGCGACAGCTACGTCAGCTTCGGCCGCGGCCTCGCGCTGTCGCTGCGGAAGACCGACGAGCTCGGCCTCGACAACACCCAGCGCGGCCTGCGCGCCAAGATCAACACCGACCGCTTCACGGGCCAGCTCGTCGCGGGCTTCACCAACATCGGGAACCTCGACGAATCGTCGGGCCGCGTCGAAGACGACCCCAACGATCTGGTCGTTGCCGGGCAGGCCGACGTTCGCCTCTTCAATGGCGTGCGGCTCGGAGGGCACGTCGTCGGCTTCATGTTCCGGCAGCCGGTGACCAGCAGCACGGCTCCGGGAGTCGACCGCGCGTTTCAAGAACGCTGGCTCAACGTCGGCCCGACCTTCGACGCGCCGCGCCTCACGTCGTGGCTCGGCCTGTACCTCGAAGGCATCGGCCAGTTCCGCCGCAACATCGACGGCACGCTGCACTCGGGGTTCGGCTTCTACGGCAACAGCACGATTCATTTCTCGCCCTTCACCATCCTGCTCGAAGGCAAGGCGTACGGGGATCTCGCGGTCGTACAGCCCCGCTTCGAGAACGCCGAGTTCCAGCCGGTGCACTACACGGCGCCACCGACGGTCGAACGGCTGTTGCAGGAAATCGAGCACCCGCAACGCAACGTCTACGGCGGGCGCGTGAAGGTCGACTACTCGATCAACAACAACCTCGCCGTCTTCGTGAACGGCGGTGTGTTCAAGGACGACGAAGGCTTCCTCGACCCCGACACCGTCGACGTCAAGCCGGGCACCATCGTCGACCCATACGCGGGCGTCGACGCGCGCTTCGGCCTCATCCGCTTTCAGGCCACGGGCGGCTGGCGCACCGTCTACATCCCGGCCTACGCGGGCCCGATTCGCAGCGACGGCCACGTCGACATCAGCGCGGTCGCAGGCTTCGGCCGCGGCCACTCGATCGAGTTCCATTGGGTGCACATCGAACGCAAGAAGGTGCTGCCCTTCACGAACGATGCGTGGCGCGAAGGCACGCTGCAGCTCGGCTACCGGCTGCGCCCCTGGTTCGGGGTCAGCGGCATTCTCGACTACACGACCGAGGCCGGCATGCCCAACGAGTGGTACCCGGGCGGCACCGCGGAAGTGAACCTCACCGAGGCATCGAGCATCCGCCTGTTCGTCGGCAGCTCGCGCGGCGGCCTCAAGTGCGTCTCGGGCGTGTGCCGCATCTTCCCGCCGTTCTCCGGCGCGAAGGCGACCGTCGCGCTGCGCTTCTAGGTCCCTCGATCATCGAGACACCGACGCCCTACTTCCCCGAGATGACGCGCGCCTGGTGCGCGTTGAGCTGAGAAATCGCGGTGACGCCCGCGTCGAGCATCAAATTGAACTGCTCGCGGCTGAACGCGCCCTTCTCGGCCGTGCCCTGCACCTCGACCAGCCGCCCGCCTTCGAGCGCGACGACGTTCAAGTCGACCTCGCCGCCCGAGTCCTCGTCGTAGTCGAGGTCGGTGAACACCTCGCCCTTCACGATGCCAATCGAGACCGCGGCCACGGGCGTCACCTTCGGCATCGCCGACGACTTGCGTTCGGCAATCTTCTTCATCGCCAGCACCATCGCGACGTACGCGCCGGTGATTGACGCAGTACGGGTGCCTCCGTCGGCCTGAAGCACGTCGCAGTCGAGCGTGTACGTGCGAACGCCCAGCGACTTGAGATCCACCGCCGCGCGCAGCGACCGCCCGATCAGCCGCTGAATTTCCTGCGTGCGGCCCGTCTGCTTGCCCTTCGCGGCTTCGCGCGCATTTCGATCATGCGTCGCCCGCGGCAGCATTCCGTACTCGGCGGTGACCCAGCCCGAGCCCTGCCCCATCAGGTGCGGCGGCACGCGCTCTTCCACGCTGCAGGTGACGAGCACTTTCGTGTAGCCGAACTCGACCTGGCAGCTGCCTTCGGCGTGACGGTTGACGTTCGGGGTGAGGATGATCGGCCGGAGCTCGCCGGCCCCTCGGTTGGATGAGCGCATGCCCGACCGCTTAACCCCAGAAATCGGCCGTGTCGATCGCGCCTCGCCTGGCGCGACTACTTCCCGTCGCGCGCGTTGATCTGCACGAGAAAGGCCTGCACCCCGTCGGCGATCGCCTGCGCGAGCTTCAGCTGGTACTCCGTTTCGGCGAGCCGCTGCCCTTCATCCGGGTGCGAGATGAAGCCCACTTCAATCAGCACCGCCGGAGCCTCGAGCCCCATCAGCACGAAGAACGGCGCCTGCTGCACCCCACGGTCGGTCGCCTGGCTCGCGGCAATCAACTTCTCGTGCACCAGGTACGCAAGCCGCGACGAATCGGCGTGCGTCTCGCTGCGCTGCAGGTCGGCCAGGATGAACGACAGCGTGTCGCCGCCCGGCCCCTTCGCGACCTGCGGCAGTTCGGCGTTCTCGCGCGCCGCCACCTTCTTCGCGTCTTCGCCCGACGCCGCGGCCGACAGGAAATACGTCTCGATTCCTTCCGTCTTCAGCCGCAGCTTCCTGGTCGGCATCGAGTTCGCGTGAATGGACACGAAGACGTCGGGCTTCTGGTCGTTCGCCCACTTCACGCGATCGTTCAGGTGCACCAGCGCGTCCTTGTCGCGCGTCAGCCGCACCTTCGCCTTCACCGTCTTTTCCAGCGCGGCCTTCACCTTCACCGCCAGCTCGAGCGCGACCGACTTTTCCTTGAGTCCCGTCGGAGACAGCGCGCCTTCCTGGCTTCCCCCGTGCCCCGGGTCGATGACGATCATCGGCCCGGCCAGCGCGGGAATCGAAAGGACCAGCAGAAAAAAAGCGAACCGCATCTGCGCCAGAGCCTATCAGGCGAGCGCGGGCATCACCCGGCGCAGGGCCGACATCGCCCACACGCGATCGATCTCCACCTGCGCCGACGACGGAGCGGCGCCCGCCCACTGATCGACCCCCTTGTCGTACGCAGCCAGCGGGCTGCTCAAGAACTGCGGAGCCCCCGGCGCTTCGCGAAACAACACCCACGACAACGTGCCCTTCTCGCGATCGACGCCGTCGAACAACAGCACCTCGTTCAACGACGGATTCTCGAGCGTCGTGAGCAGCAGAATCTTCACCATCTCGATCGCCCAGTCCTTCAGGCCCGCGTCCAGCAGCTTCACCTTCTCGATCAGCGCGTTCATCGACGGCACGATGCGGCGGTCGCCCACCACGCCCGATTCCTGGAAGGCAAGCTTCACCTTCGTCATCGCCTCGGGCCCGCCCGTACACACCTGGCAATAGAAGGAAGCCGCGGGGTCGTGGAACAGCAGGTCGGCGACCAGCGGCGTCTTCTTCCCGCAAC
>JAYUXE010000119.1:0-13049 GCA_043753165.1 Archangiaceae bacterium
TGTCCACCACGCCCGCATCGACCTCGATGCCTGCGTCGACCCTGGTGCCAGCGTCGAACGCCTCGACGATTGGACCCCCACACCCGACCAGCAGCAGCAGCGCCGCGAATCGCATCGTCAGCCTTCGACTTTTGGAACGACGGCCGTCTCGTCTGCGGCCAGCTTTCGGTAGATGGTGCGCGCCGCGATGCCCAGGAGCCGGGCGGCGAGGTTCTTGTCGCCCTTGGTGTGGCGCAGCGTCTCGTGAATCACGCGCCGTTCGATCTCTTCCATCGGCGTACCGATGGGGATCACGATCTGGCTCGCCGAACCGATGGGCCCTTTGCGCACCGACTCGGGAAGATCCGTCACGTCGATGATGTCGTTGCGGCACAGCACCACCGCGCGTTCGAGCGCGTGCTCGAGCTCACGTACGTTACCGGGCCAGGCGTAATTCTCGAGCAGCGCGCGCGCCGCATCCGAAAAACCTTTGAGCGCCTTGTTGTTCTTCGCCGCGTAGCGCCGCAGGAAATGGTCAGCCAGCAACGGCACGTCTTCGCGGCGGCTCGCCAGCGAGGGAATTCGCACTTCGACGACGTTCAAGCGGAAGTAGAGGTCTTCGCGGAAACGGCCTTCAGCGATCTCGCGCTGCAGATCCTTGTTGGTCGCTGCGACCACGCGAACGTCGACCTTGATGGTGTGCGTGCCGCCCAGCCGTTCGAGCTCGCCTTCCTGCAGCACGCGCAGCAGCTTGACCTGCGCGCCGGCGCTCATCTCGCCGACCTCATCGAGGAATAAGGTCCCGCCGTTCGCGCGTTCGAAGCGGCCTTCTTTCCGCGCGACGGCCCCGGTGAAGGCGCCCTTCTCGACACCAAACAGCTCGGCTTCGAGGATGCTCTCGGGCAGCGCGGCGCAGTTGACCGCGACGAACGCATTCTTCGCGCGCGGCGACTGGTCGTGAATGCTTCGGGCCGCGAGCTCTTTGCCGGTGCCCGACTCGCCCATGAGCAACACGGTCGCGGTCGATGGAGCGGCCTGCCCCAGGGTCTCCAAAAACGCGCGGAAGGCCGGCGACTGCCCAATCATCGAGCGAGGGCCAACCGCCGCCAGCTGCGCTTTCAGGTCGCGGTTCTCGGCAACGAGCGCCTGCTTTTCCATCGCCTTCTGCACCGCCTTCACCAGCGAGTGGCGCTTCAGCGGCTTGGTGATGAAGTCGTACGCGCCGTCGCGCATCGCGTTCACCGCGGTCTCGACGGTGGCGTAGGCGGTCATCAACACCACCTCGACATCGGGGCGCATCGCGCGCGCGGCCTTCAACAATTCCTGCCCGTCGACGCCGGGCATCATCAGGTCGGTCACCATCACGCCGACTTCTGGGCGGCGCAGCAGCTCGATCGCTTCCTGGCCGTTGGGTGCGCTGAGCGTTGGCACGCCTTCGCGCTGGAAGACCTTACACACCGAGTCGAGGTTCGCGTGATCGTCGTCGACGACGAGGACTGTGACGGGGCTCAAGGCGTCAGTCGCAGAAGTTCGAGATTGAGAAGCCGCAGCTGCCCGAGCAGCAGTTGGCGCCACTGACGCAGAACTCGAGCGACTTGCCGCAGGTGCACATGAGAATGGGGCTCCGGTTCCGACAGAGATTCTGGGAGTTGGTGCATTGGGCGTTGTTGTTGGTGGTGGTGCAGGCGTCCATGCAGTAGCCGACGTTGTCTCCGAAAGAGCTGTCGTAGTCGCAGACGCCATCGAGCCCGCAGATTCTCGTGTCTCCTCGGCAGATGCCGAAGCAGTAGCCACTGCCGATGCTGGTGTCGCAGAGGTCGCTTTCGCACTGGCTGTCGGCGGAGCAAGGCGCTCCATATTTTGGCTTCCCCTTGTCCTTCAGCTCGCAGACGCGGCTGAACGGATTGCAGCCCCAACCGGCACCGTTGCCGCTGCATTCCGCGTCGCTGCTGCAGAGGATGATGCAGCCGCTGTTGTTGTTGCTGGTGTTCAGGTCGGGGTCGTAACAGGTGTACCCGGGGCGGCAGCCCTGGCCGGTGAGGCCGTTGCCGGTGCAGCGCGCGCGACAGCTGTCGAAGGCGCCCGTCTCGGTGCAGAGACCGCCGTTGCACCCGGTGTTCGCCGCGACGTTGCAGGTGCTGATGTTGGTGCACATGCCGTTCGGCGCGTGGTCTCCGGACTCGGTGAGACACCTGCCGCTGGCGCACTGGTTGTTCGCAGTGCAGCCTTTGCCGTCGACCTGGGTGTTGCACGCGGAATTGCCCACGCACTTCGGGTCGCCGCAGTCGACCGCGCGATCGCACGTGTTGTCGATGCCGTCCGAGCAGTTCTCGGTGCCCACGCCAGCGCAGTCGGTGTCGAGGCAGTCGGCTTTGCCGTCGTTGTCGTTGTCTGCGCCGTCGCTGCAGGAAGTTTCGGTTTTGCGGTTGAGCGCGCAGAGGCAACCCATGCCGCAGCTGCGCGTCACGCAGTCGGGGTCATCGCAGTCCGTCTTGTTGTCGAGATCATTGTCGACGTTGTCCGCGCAGTTCTGCTCGGGCATCGGCGCACCGCCGCCGACGCCTGGCGAGCCGCCACCGACGCCCGGAGATCCGCCACCGGCGCCTGGCGAGCCGCCACCGACGCCTGGCGAGCCGCCACCGACGCCCGGAGATCCGCCGCCGACGCCCGGGGATCCGCCACCGACACCGCCACCGACTCCAGGCGAACCGCCACCGACTCCAGGCGAACCGCCACCGACGCCCGTGCCGCCGCCGCTGCCGCCGCCATCGCCGCAGCCGAGGGCCTGGCGGCAGTCGGGGTCGGCGCAGTCGGTGAGCTGATCGAAGTCGTTGTCGAGGGTGTCGCGGCAGTTGTTTTCGCTGGGGCTCAGCGCGACACAGACGCAGCCGATGCCGCAGCCCTGGCCGTTGCACAGCGGATCATGGCAATCGACCTGGCCATCCCCGTTGTCGTCGAGGCTGTTGTCGCAGACCTCGGTGGCGCCGAGGCAGCGGGCGATCTTGAAGCACTTCGGGTCCGCGCAATCGACCTTGCCGTCGCCGTTGTCGTCTTTCTTGTTGTCGCAGGTCTCTGGACCCAGCGGCACGACCTCAGGCGGCCTGGCACCACAGCCAGCCGCGATCAAAGAAAACAGGACGACGCGCGGCAGCATGGGTCGCCCTCGACCCTAGCCCCTGGAGGCTATTCGTCGCTACTTTCCGCAGGTGCGCCGCCCATCTTGGCAATGTCTTCCTTCTTCACGCCGTTGGGGTCGATCTTCATCACCGAGGCCTTCAGCTTGTCGATCGTCTCGTCGAAGTCGAACGTGCCTTCCTTCTTGAAGCGCAGGAAGTTCACTCGGGCGACGACGTAGTTCTTCAAGTAGGCGCTCTGCATTCCGCGCGCTTTCAGGGCATCGACGACCTTCACGACTTCATCGTCGAAGGCGAGCAGCTTGTCGGCCCGCGCCTCGCGCACCTTCAGGCCTTTCTCGAGCGTGTGGTCTTCGAAGGTCTCCAGGCGCTTGACCACCGAGCTGTACGCACCGGCGGAGTAGCGGGGGCGTTTTTCGTAGGCGGCTCCGAAGGTCGCGAAGTGCGGCTCTTCGAAAATCGGGGCGAACTCGCTTTCCTTCTCGTCGCCGCGCGCGCCGACGAGGCCGCGGTACATGCGAATCACTTCCAGTGATCGTTCTTTGAGGTTGTGCGCCTTCTCGGTGTTGAGCGCGAGAATCTTGTAGGCGGTGTCTTCTTCCGGAAGCACGAGCGCCGTGATCGCCTTCATCCCCATCAGCTTCATCGCACCGAGCCGGTGGTTGCCGTTGGGCGTCCAGTACTTGCCGTCTTTGCGAACAGCGATCAGCGGGTCGAGAAAGCTGCCGACGCGTTCCATCGCATTGGCGAGCTTCTTCACGTGCGTCTCGCTGCGATCGCGCTGATACGGCGTCGGCTCGACGAGGTCGATCGGCAGCAGCGCGACGACGACAGAGTGACCGCCGAGTGGATCCCGATAGAGGCCGACCGCTTCGCCGCCGTCTGCCTTGATCAGCTCGGCCAGCGCCTTTGCGTCATCCGCGCCGACGTTTCCTTCGGCCGGCGTGAGGCCCTTGCTGCCAATCGCGACCTTCTTGCGCGGTGGCTTGCGCTTCTTCGCCCCCGCAGCGGCCGGCTTCTTCGCAGTAGGCATGTTCCCTATTCCCCTGAGACGGTGAGCTCTTCGAAGCGAATGGTCGGCGCCGCAGTGCTGCCGCGGAAGGTCAAGTCATCGCCGATGGCATCGATGCCCTGCAGCATCTCGATCAGGTGTCCCGCCACCGTCACTTCCTGCACCGGCCGGGTCAGCTCACCGTTCTCGATCCACAAGCCGTTGGCGCCGCGCGAGAACTCACCGGTGACGAGGTTCGCCCCATGGCCCAGCATCGCGGTCACGTAGAACCCGTTTTTCACGCCCTTGATGATGTCCTCGGGCTTCTGGGTGCCCTTCTGCAGGTACAGGTTGTTCGTGCCGATGTGCGGCATCGTGCGGTAGCCGCGCGCCGCGTTGCCCGTCGACTGCGTCTTCGCCTTTCGCGCCGTGAAGGCGTCGTACAGGAAAGCGCCGAGCACGCCCTGGTCGACCACCTTCGTGGTCCGCGTCGGGACCCCTTCACCATCGAAGGGTGAGGTGGCGATGCCGTCTTTCAAGAGCCCGTCGTCGACGATGGTCACGTTCGACGGCGCGATCTTCTGGCCGAGCTTCGACGCGAGGAAAGAGCTCTGCTTGAACACCGCGTCGCCGTTGCACGCCGAAGCGACGCTGCCGACGAACGACGCCGCCATCTGAGGGTCGAAGATCACCGGCACCTTCTGAGACTTCACCTTCTTCGCGCCCAGCATCCGCACCGCGCGCCGGGCCGCTTCCTTGCCCACCGACTCGGGCGAATCGAGCTTGTCGAAGAACCGCTTGTAGTCGACCCAGTAGCTGGTCTGCAGCTGGTCGCCTTCGGCCGCGACGGGCACCGCGAAGAGAAACGCGTACGTGCCCTGGTACCCGCCGGTGAACCCTTCGCTGCTGGCCAGGTAGACCTCGCTGACGCTCTCGCCGGCGCCGACGCTCTCGAAGGTCTTGATGCGCGGGTCCACCGACTTGCCCGCCTTTTCCATTTCGATCGCAGCTTCGATTTTCCACTCGGGCCGCAGGTTCGCGATCGCCGGGTCGAACAGCGCGCCGACGTTCGCGTGGCCCTTGAGAGACGAACGATCGGGAAGCCCGTTCAGCGAATTCGGAGCGGCCGCTGCCGCCAGCTGCACCGCCCGGTCGACGAAGCCATTCAAGCTTCCTTCGGTGAAGTCGCTGGTCCACGCGAAGCCGAGCCGCTTGTTGACGAAGACGCGAATGCCGACGCCCTTCGACGTCGCCTGCGTGAGGTCTTCGATTTCGCCCTCGCGCACGCGGACGCTCGCCTCGCGGCCGACCTCGATGAACACCTCGGCCTGCTGCGCGCCCTTCTTCTTCGCGCGCGCCATCAGCTTCTTCGCCAGCTCTTGATAGTTCGTGCTCATGCGGCCCCCAGCTTCGTCCCGCCGACCGTCATGTTGTCGATGCGAATCGTGGGAAGCCCGACGCCCACCGGCACGCTCTGGCCGTCTTTGCCGCAGGTGCCGAGGCCCGGGTCTGCCATTGGATCGTTGCCGACCATCGACACGTTCTTCAGCGCCTCGGGGCCGACGCCGATCAGCGTCACGCCCTTCAGGGGGCGCCCGACCTTGCCCTTGTTGATCTCGTACGCCTCGCTGACTTCGAAGACGAAGTTGCCGTTGGTGATGTCGACCTGGCCGCCACCGAAGTGCGCGCAGTAGATGCCGCTGTCCACCGACGTGATGATCTCGTCGTGCGTCGACTCGCCCGGAGCGAGGTACGTGTTCGTCATTCGCGGCATCGGCAGGTGCTTGAAGCTCTCGCGCCGCCCGCTGCCCGAGCTTTCCTTTCCCATCAGCTTCGCGTTCAGCGAGTCGTACATGAAGCCCTTGAGCACGCCGTGTTCGATCAGCACCTTGAACTGCGCGGGGTTTCCTTCGTCGTCGACGTTCAGCGAGCCGCGGCCGTTGGCGACCGTGCCGTCATCGATGACGGTGACGAGATCCGACGCAACCTTCTGGTTCTCTTTGCCGGCGAACAGCGACGTGCCCTTGCGAATGAAGTCGGCCTCGAGGCCGTGACCGACGGCTTCGTGAAGCAGGATTCCGCTCCAGCCTGGCGCGAGCACCACCGTTTGTTGGCCGGCTTTTGCATCGACGGCTCCCAGCGTCTCGACGGCCTGACGTGCGGCCTCGGTCGCGACGAGCTCGGGGGTGAAGGTGTCGAAGTGGCTGAACGGCACGCGCCCGCCACCGCCGTAGAAGCCAGTGCGGCGATCGCCCTTCTTCCCTTCGGCCACGACGTGCGTCGAGAGCCGGCAGAGGTCCTGGGTGTCTTCGGCCATGCGTCCCTTCGTGTTCGCGACCAGCACGCGCTTCGTCGAGTCGGCGTAGGTGGCGATCACCTGCTTCACGCGCTTGTCGTGGGCGTGCGCGGCCTTGTTGGCGCGGACGACGAGCGCGACCTTCTTGCTGACCTCGACGTTCTTCAGCGGGGTGACGAGCTTGTAGAAGGTGGGCAGCGCGGTGCGGGCGACGTTGAAGGTCTGTTCGCTGCCGCCGCCCTGGGCAATCAGCGCCGCGGTTCGGGCTGCGCGGAACAGCGCCTCGTCGTCGAGATCGTCGGAGTACGCATAGCCGACCTTGGCGCCGCTGATGACGCGCACTCCGACGCCCTGTGACAGGCCGGCCTGGGCGGACTTCACCTTCTGTTCTTCGAGAATGACGGCGCAGCTCTCGTTGCGCTCGACATAGACCTCGGCGAACTCGCCGCCTTTTTCCATCGCCGCAGAAAGAAGACGTTCGATGAGGGGAACTGAAAGCAGCGTCGAGGTGTGGGAGCTGGTGGGCTTGGCCATGACGGGTGGGACACTAACAATCCCGACCTCGACTTCCCTGCTAGAGTTTTCGAGCCGATATGCCTCCGCCGAGCAAACGCCCCGCCGTCGAAAGGGGAAACCGAAACCTCGAGAACGACCCTGAAAAGCTTCAGGGAACGCAGGCCAAGATCAAGGTCGCGCGCGGAGGCGTTCAGGACGCGGGCGCCGACGAAGATCCCGAGCTGAGCAAGAACACGCAGGCGAAGATGCCATCGGTTTCGCGCGGCGGCGTGTCACGGGGGGCGCGCGGCAAGCCCGTCGAAGACGACCCCGAACGCGCGCACAACACCGAAGCGAAGATCAAAGCCCAGCCGGGCAAGGCGCGGAAGCAGTCGAACTGGGACGCTCCGCCGGGAAAGATGTCGGGCGAGCAGGCGAAGGCCGACCCCGAGTACGAGACGGCCAGCGCCTACCAATCGCTGGATGAAGAAGCGTCCGACTACCACACGGGAAATGACTACGAGCCGCTGAACCTCGAAGGCGATGGCCTCGACGCGCTGGACGCCGACCTGGGGCCGCCGAAGACGAAAGGGCTCGAGGCGTTGCTGGCGGAAGACGCGGCCGCCCCGGAACCCGAAGACGAAGACGACGGCGCGAACGAGACCCGCGCGGGCCCTCCGCTGAGCCTCCACATCACCGCCGGCCCCGACCAGGGCAAGAAGAAGAAGTTCAAGGGCGTGCGGATGGTGATTGGGCGCACCCCGGGCGTCGATCTGCAGCTGTCGGATCAATCGGTGTCGCGCCGCCATGTCGAGCTCGTGCAGGGCGACAAGGGCGTGCTGCTGCGCGACCTGGGCAGCGGCAACGGCACGAAGGTGAATGGGGAAAAGACGGCCGAGAAGATTCTCGAGCACGGCGACGAGATTCACATCGGCAAGACGAAGCTGAAGTTCAACGATGAGATGGCCGCGTTCAAGAAGCTGCGCGACGACCAACAGAAGAAATCGGAAGACGAAGAGGCCGCGAAGAAGAAGGAAGAAGAGGAAGCCGCCGAAGCGCCGCCCGCCGCAGAAGGCACGGAAGCCTCGGGCGAAGCGCTGGCCGAAGACGGTGCCCCGGCCGACGAAGCCGGCCCCAAGACGATCGCGCGTCCCGTCGTCGACCGCGCCGATCGCCGGCCGGTGTCGCGCCGCAGCGCAGAAGAACCGAAGGGCGCGATCGAGAAGTTCAAGGCGCTGGAACCGAAGAAGCGCCTGATGATCCTCGGTGGCGCAGGCGTCGCGATGCTGCTCTTCATCGTGCTCATCGCCGCGACGCGCTCGCCTCCTCCGCCCGCCATCGACCCGCGGCAGAAGGTGGCCGCCGAAAAGATGCAACTGGCGCGCGATGCGATTCGCGCCCAGAAATACGACGAAGCGATCGTGTTGATCGAGGCGGCCGAGAAACTGCAGCCCGGCATCGACCAGTCGAAGCTCGCCGCCTCGTCGCGCGACGAGCTCGCGATTCAGAAGTCGATCGAAGCCGTGCGCCAGATGATCGAGACGAATCGCTTCGACGATGCCCGCGCCGAGCTCGCCCGTCTGCCAAAGGGCTCGAACAAGACGGAAGACGAGAAGCTCAAGGTGCAGCAAGAGTTGAAGCTCGCCGAGGCAAAGTTCAAGCGCGCGAAGGTGGAAGAGCTGCTGGCCGTCGGCGAGGTCGAAGCTGCCAAGCAGCTGCTGCTCGAGCTTCCCGACGCCGACCAGAACGAGCTGGCGGGCCGGTTCGTCGAGGCCGAAGACACGGCGGCGGCGATCGAGAAAGCCAGGCTGCAGGCCCTCAAGAACCAGGCGGCGGGCTCTGCGAACGAAAAGAAGCGCCAGGCGGAAGAACGCATGGCGATTGCCTTCGCGGCGGTGCAACGAAAGTTCGCGGGCAACGAGTGGCAGCGGGCCGCCGGCGAGTGCGACCGGGTCATCGACCAGAACTCGGGCGACGACGCGATTCGGAAGCGCGCGAAGCTGCTGCAGGGGCTGATTCCCAACTTCGGCCGCAACTACGAAGAAGGGATGAAGAAGTTCCGCGAAGGGCAGATCGGCAGCGCGGCGCGCCCGCTGCGGCAGGCCCGCCTCTACTACCTGCAGATCGACCTGCCCACGAAGCTGGGGGGTGAGATCGACGAGAAGCTCGCGCAGGCCGCGGTGATGGCCGGCAAGGAAGCGCTGCTGCGCGATGACCTGGTCACAGCCGCGGTGAACTTCCGCGATGCCGTGAAGCTCGACCCGAACGAAGGCCGCGCGCGCAGCGGGCTCGACGATGTGATCGCCAAAGCCGAAGACCTCTACCAATCGGCGTACATGATTCGCGACCGCGACCCGCGCGAGGCGCTGAAGAAGTTCCGCGTCGTCGAACAGGTGACGCCGGCGGGCTCACCGACGCACGAAAAAGCGAAGAACAACATCGCCTCGATGAGCAACTAGCGCGCGCGTAGTACGGTTGCGCGCAAATGAGTGGGTCATCTCTTCGTGAGCTGGGTCTCGATCTCGTCGCTGACGCGCAGTGGGAAAAAGCACTGGGCGTGTTCGCGGAAGCCGTGCGCCGGCAGCCGGGCGATCACCGGTCGCGCATGCTTGCCGCGCGTTGCTACGAAAAGCTGTCTGAGCCCGAGCGCGCCGTCACCGTGCTGCACGCCTGCGCCGAAGGCCTCTTGCGGCGCGACTATCTGCTGTCGGGGATGGCGGCGTGCAAGCAGGCGCTGCTCTTGTCGCCGAACGAGAAGCGGCTGAAAGAAACGCTGTACCGCATTCACTCGCGCGCGGAACGTGCGGCGGCGGGCCGGGCTGCGGGGCCGCCTCCACTGCCGCCTGAAGTGCTCTACGACGGCAAGGTCGAGACGGACTTGATGGCGCTTCACGGCTCGGATTTGTCGGACAAGGCGATCGAAGTGCTGGGCGCTGCCGACGTGAGCGGCACGGCAGCCGACCCAGATGCCCGCCCGCCGCTGCCGCTTTTTGCCGAGCTGACGCGCGAGGCATTTGCCGAACTGGTCGAGCTGATGACGTACCGCGAGGTTCCTCCGGGGACGGTGGTCAGTGAAGAAGGCCTGAACAGCGAAGCCATCTGGGTCATCGTCGCCGGCAAGGCCGAGGTCACCCGCATCATCGACAAGGAACCGAAGACGCTCGCGTTCCTCTCGGGCGGCAGCATCTTCGGCGAGCTCTCGGTGCTCACGGGCGCGTCTCCGACGGCGACGGTGACCGCGGTGTCCGACGTCGACCTGCTCGAGATCAAGCGCGACCACCTGAACCAGCTGGCGCGTTCGCACCCGACGGTGCCGCAGGTGCTGGCGACGTTCGCGCAGGCCCGCATGGCGAAGAACCTGGTCGCGACCTCGCCGCTGTTTCAAAGCATCCCCGAGGCCGAACGTGGCGCGCTGCTGAGCCGCTTTCTCTTCAAGGGCCTGCAGACGAACGAAAAGGCAATCGTCGAAGGTGACTACTCGCCTGGCATGTACATGGTGCTCGCGGGCGAGCTGGTGGTGCAGAAGACGGACCCCGACGGCGGCCTGGTGTCGCTGGGCATCCTTCGCGAAGGGGACATCGCGGGTGAGATGTCGCTGCTCAGCGGGCTGCGCGCCTCGGCCACGGTGCAGGCGACCCGGAAGACGGCGACCGCCTTCCTCGAGCGGAAGACCTTCGACGAGCTGCTGGAGACCTTTCCCACCGTGCGCCAGTACCTCGAAGGGCTGTCGGTGAAGCGGATGAAGCTCATCGGTGAAGCACTGCGGCCGCTGGAAATCCTCGACGCCGACGAGCTGGTGGTCGAGTGACGCTGTCGGCGCGCACCATCGCGCTCGCCGTTGCGGCGATCGCGGTGTTGCTGACGCTGGTGCTGTGGCCGAAAGCCGCGCTGACCGACGAAGACCAGATTCGGGCCCTCGTCGCATCGTGCGTGCGCGCGGCCGAAGACAAAGAGCTCTCGGTCATCACCGACGCCATGACCGACGACTTCGCGGGCCCTTCGGGCGCCGGCCGCGACGACGTGAAGCGGCTGATCGCCTTTCAGGTGCTGCGCGACAAAGAGTCTGTTGCCGTCTTCAACCCGTCGTTGACGGTCGACGTCACCGGGCCCGACACCGCGACGGTGCTGGGGAAGTTCGTCTTTGCCCGCGCGAAAGCGAAGAGCTTCGACCAGCTGCCCGAAGGCTCGGTCGTCAACGCCTACGAAATTACAGCGGGCCTCAAGAAGCTCGACGGCAAATGGCGGTTCAGCACCGCCACGTACAAGCAGGGTTACTGAATCAGCTTGGTCGCTTCTTCCTTCCAGGCCTTTGCGATTTCCTTCTGCTTCGCCGCGATCAGCTTCTTCGAGACGTCTTCCAGCAGCGTGTTCATCTGCTCGCGCGGCGCCTGGCGCATCTTCATGCCGGTGAGGGCGAAGGCGAAGCTCTGGCAGCCCGGCGCGTAGTCGGCCTTGGCGAACTGAATCTCACCCATCGCGACGTAGGCCTCGGGCAGCGAGCCCGTGCCGTCGGGCGGGGTGATGTCGGCGAGCAGCTCGGTGGCCTTTTCGTAGTCCTTGCGGGCGACGAGCATCGCGGCCTTCGCGTAGTTCGCGCGAACCTGGTTGATGCTCTTCGCCGCGATCGCCTTGTCGTAGGCGGCCATCGCGTCGTCTTCCTTCTTAGCGGCCAGCAGCACGTCGCCGCGGGCGAGCCAGTACCGGTCGTCGCGCGCGAGGTACGACTCTTCCTTGCCGGTCGAGTCGGTGAACTTCACGTTCTTGAATTCGGCCTCGTACTTGTCGAGCAGCGCGATCGCGGCATCGAGGCTGCCGGCCTTCTGCAGCAGCGAAGCGCCTTCGAAATAGAACAGCGGAGCGACCTTGTTCTTCGCCAGCACCGCATCGAACGCCGCCGCGGCGCCCGGGTCCTTCTTGAAGCCGAGCGCGCGGGCCTTCGCGAACTGCGCCCAGGCGTCGTTCGGGTCGGCGGCGAGGCCTTCGTCGGCCGCCTTGATGGCTTCGTCGTAGTTGCCGACCACGTTCGCGAGCTCGGCCGCCACGGTGGCGCGCCGGGCCTTCAGCGAAGGGGTCAGGTCGACGGCGCCGAGCTCTTTCACCAGGTCTTCAGCGTCCTTCATGCTGACACGGCGGAAGACCTTGGTCAGCGCAGCTCCGAGGCGCGCACGCAGGTGCTCCGGGTTCGCACCCAGCGCCTTGTTGAAGGCATCGGCGGCCTGCGGAAACAGCCCTTCGGCGAGGTTCGCTTCGCCAAAGCCCGTGGTGTACGCGGGATCCTTCCACGCCTTGTCTGCGGCCGAGATGAAGAGGGCGCGCGCGAGCTTCAAGTTTCCCTGTGCCTGAAGGGCGAGGGCGTGGGCGAAGAAGAGGCGGGGGCTGGCTCCGCCGCGCTTGCGAAGCTCTTCGATGTACGTCTCGGCTTCGGCAGATTTGCCGTCGGCGATCAGCAGCAGCGCTTTGCTGGCGTGGCGGTCTTCCCGGTTGCGGTCGTCGGCCTTCTCGGCCTTCGCGAGGAAGTCTCTCGCCTTCGCGTCTTCGCCGGGCACTTTGTACACAGTCCACAGCTCGGTGTGCAGCGCGGCCGAGAGGGCCAGGCCGTCGGCCGACGACGAATCGATGCCGAGAATTTCATCGGCCTGCTTCAACGCCGCCTGCAGGTCGGCCGGGTTGTTGCGAATCGCGACGAGGCGCGCGGCGGTCATCTTCTCACCCACTTCCTTCTTCACCGTGCCGCGCTGGTAGAAGAAGTAGACGGCCCCGCCAAGAAGGGCGGCCACGACCGCAATCTGAAGAATCGCAGAGCCGAAGCTCTCTTTCTTCCTCCAGTCGCTGCCTTGCTTGGTCTGGTCGACGGCCATTGAGACTCCCCGTAGGTGAAAGCGCGGCGATATAGCGGCGCGAAAACAGGGGTGTCAACGACAGTTACCGGGCGCGAATCAGCCTGCGAAGAACAGTCAGTACGGCTCGTAGGCGGCGCGCTTCCTGTCGTTCCACTTCGCGACCGACGGCCGCGCCCACTGGGCTTCGGCGTACGCCTTGAGCTTCTTCGGCAGCGGGTCTCCGTTCATGTTGAGCCGCTGCAGCATGATTCCCAGGTCGGTGTCGGCGATGCACCACGCGTCGAACAGCGTCGTCTTGCCTTCGGGAATGAGGC
>JAYUXE010000120.1:0-2507 GCA_043753165.1 Archangiaceae bacterium
CGTGTCGGTCACGCCTTCGCCTTCGACGACCGCGGCGAGCACGTTGACCTGCACCGCATTGGCGACGAAGCAGAAGTCACGGCTGGTGAGGCCGTCTCCGAAGATCTCGCACGTCTCGCCCTTCGCGAGCGAAGCAAGCCAACGCGGAACCACGGCCGCATACGCGCCGTTCGGATCCTGCCGCGGGCCGAAGACGTTGAAGTAGCGGAGGCCGACCGTCTGCAGCCCGTAGTTCTTCTCGAACGTGCGCGCATACAGCTCGTTGATGGACTTGCTGACCGCGTACGGCGACAGCAACCGCCCTTCTTCCCCTTCCCGCTTCGGCAGATTCGGCGCGTCGCCGTAGACAGAGCTCGACGACGCGTAGACGAACCGCTTCACCTTCGCGTCGCGCGCGGCGACGAGCATGTTGAGGAAGCCGTCGACGTTGCTCTGGTGCGTGCGAACCGGGTCTTCGATGCTGCGCGGCACCGAGCCCAGCGCGGCCTGGTGAAGGACGAAGTCGACGCCTTCGCACGCAGCGCGGCAGACCAGGGGCTCGCGAATGTCGCCCTCGATGAACGACCAGCCATCCGTCGGCGCCGGCAGGTTGGCTCGATGTCCGGCTGAAAAGTTGTCGAGGCCGATCACCTTCTGGCCAAGTGACAACAGCCGTTCGACGATGTGGGAGCCGATGAAACCCGCGGCCCCCGTCACCAGCCAGCGTCTGGGTGCCTTGCGCAGGCCCGCTTCGACTTCGGCGATCAGAGACACCAGTACGTCACCCGCCCGGCCGGGAGGCTCGCCGGGTCGATCATGCTCTTCACGTCGACGATGACGCCACCCACTTTCACGCGCTTCGCCAACGCATCGCCCGACATCTCGGCGAATGCCTTGTGCGAGACCGCGACGATCAGCGCATCGAGTCCATCGAGCTCTTCCCACTTCGACAGCGTGATGCCGTACTCGTGGTGCGTTTCGCCTGCGTCGGCGACGGGGTCGTGGATCTTCGGCTCGATGCCGAACTGCTTCAGCTCGTTGAGGATGTCAGGCACCTTGCTGTTGCGGATGTCCGAGACGTTCTCTTTGAAGGTGAGGCCAAGCACGCCGACCTTGGCGCCCTTCACGGGGATGTTCGCGTGTATGAGGAGCTTGACCAGCTTCTGCGCGACGAACGGGCCGACGTTGTTGTTGATGCGCCGGCCCGCCAGGATGACTTCGGGCTGGTAGCCGAGCTCTTCGGCTTTCGTCGTCAGGTAGTACGGGTCGACGCCGATGCAGTGACCGCCGACGAGGCCCGGGTAGAACTTGAGGAAGTTCCACTTCGTGCCGGCCGCCGCGAGCACGTCGCGGGTGCGAATCCCCATCCGGTCGAAGATCAGCGCGAGCTCGTTCATCAGCGCGATGTTCAAGTCGCGCTGGGTGTTTTCGATCACCTTCGCGGCTTCGGCGACCTTGATCGACGCGGCCCGGAAGACACCGGCTTCGATGATCGCGCCGTAGGTGGCCGATACGCGCTCGAGCGTCTCGGCGTCTTCACCCGAGACGACCTTTACGATCTTCTCGAGCGTGTGCAGCTTGTCGCCCGGGTTGATGCGCTCAGGCGAATAGCCGAGCTTGAAGTCGACGTGCTGTTTGAGGCCAGAGACGCGTTCCAGAATCGGGCCACAGATCTCTTCCGTAACGCCGGGATAAACGGTCGATTCGTAGACGACGACGTCCCCTTTCTTCAGCGCGCGGCCGACGGTCTCGGAGGCCTTGAGGACGGGCGTGAGATCCGGACGGTTGTTCTTGTCGACGGGCGTCGGCACGGCCACGACGAAAAACGTCGCCTTCTTCAGCTCGGCGGGGTCGAAGCTCATGTTGAGGCTCGACGCCTTCAACACTTCGGCAGACACCTCGCCCGTCGTGTCGTTGCCGGCCTTCAGCGCCCTCACCTTGGGCTCGTTGATGTCGAAGCCGACCGTGCCCGGAAACTTCTTCGCAAAGCTCAGCGCAACCGGAAGCCCCACGTACCCCAAGCCCACCACCGCAATTCTTTCGCTCATGTTCCCTTTGACGGTCTGAACCGAGGACTCACGCGGGGGTGGTCTTCTTCGGGTCGGACTCTCCGTAGTAGTAGCCGTATTTCGAGTAGTAGTAGTAGCCGCCCGCGTGGCGGTCTTCGAGGTTGATGTCGTTGAGAATGGCCCCGAAGATGCGCGCGTTCACATCACGCAGCATGCGAACCGCGCGACGCGCCATGTCGCGCGACGTGACCTGGTTCTTCACCACCAGCAGCGTGCCGTCAACAAGCGTACTGATCACGACGGCGTCTGCGACCGCGCCCACCGGCGGCGAGTCGATGATCACGCGGTCGAACTGTTCGGTCATCTGACCCAGCAGCTTCTTGAACGCGTCGGTGTGGAGCAACTCGGCCGGGTTCGGAGGAATCGGGCCGCACGTCAGCAGTGACAGGTTCGGCACGCCCGAGCTCTTACAGGTGTCCTTGAGTTCGCCTTCACCAAGGATCAGCGAAGAAAGGCCGG
>JAYUXE010000121.1:0-5993 GCA_043753165.1 Archangiaceae bacterium
TCCGCAGGCGGGCGAGAACAAGGACACCCAACCGACAGTGCCCGTGCAATCGGCCATGCCAGTGCCGCACGCGCCGGTCGACTGGCAGGCCAGCGATGCGGTGTACGTCTTCGTCTCGGCGCCATCGCAGTTGTAGTCCCAGCCGCCGCAGCCAAAGCGCGCGCCCACTTGAGCGCCCGCACCCGGCCTCGCCTTCGCGTCCGTGTCGCAGCAGTCCATCGCGTTCGTCGCGTACCCGACGGGGGCCGCCGTGCCGCAGAACTTCGCGGTCGTCGCGCTTCCGTAGAGGTCGCCGTCGGCGTCTTTGAAGAACGAGTTGCACGCGCCCGAGGCGCACTCACAGGCCAGCGTACAGCCCAGGCCATTCGCCCGGTCGGCGGTGCACGCGCCGCTGACGCTGCAGTAAGCGCCTGCTTTGCAGTTCAGCGAGCACGAACCGCCGCTGCACGCCGTGAGGCACGCGCCCGAGCCGTTGCAGGTGAACGCCGCGCATTCCGTCTGCGGGTCGGTGTTCAGCGCGAAGTTCGTGCAGGTGCCCGGAGTGGCGCCGTTGCATGACTTGCACTCGCCCGTGCAGCTGGTGTTGCAACAGAAGCCATCGACGCAATTTCCCGAGCCACACTGCGCGGCGTCGGTGCAGGTCTGGCCGTTGGCGAACTTCGCCACGCACGCGCCCGCCTGACAGAACTGGGCCGCGCTGCAGCCGTTCAAATCGGTCGGACACTGCGGGTTGGTGCCGGTGCACTTCTCTTCGAAGTCACAGGCGCCGGCGACTCCGCGGCAGACGGTGGTCGCGGGCAACACGGCGTCGGTGGGGCAGGCGGCGCTCGTTCCGCTGCACTTGTCAGGGACGTCGCAGAGCCCCGCCGGGGGCCGGCAGATGAGCCCCGACTTGTCGAAGCCATCGGTCGGGCACGCCGCGTTGGTTCCGGTGCAAAACTCTTCGACGTCGCAGATGCCAGCCGACGCGCGGCACGACGTCGTAATCGCAGCAAACCCATCGACCGGGCAGGCCGGCGAGGTGCCGTCGCAGACTTCTTCGACGTCGCACTTCTCGGTCGAATTGTTGGGCCGGCAGACCTTGCCCGAGATCTCGACGCCGTCGGCCGGACAGTCGGCCGAGCTGCCCGTGCAGAAGTCGGCGACGTCGCACAGCGCGCCGGCCACCGCAGGCCGGCACTGCACGGTGTTGGCCGCGAACTCGTCGGTCGGGCACACCATGGCCTTGCACGTCTCGGCCACGTCGCACACCGAGGCGGCCGACCGGCATTCCTTCAAGTCGCAGTCGGGGTCTTCGCAGTCGAAGAGCATGTCGCCGTCGTTGTCGACGCCGTCCGCGCACAGCTGTTCGGGCTTGGCGGGGCCGCCACCGCCCGCACCGCCGCCGTCTCCTCCTCCGCCACCCGAGCCGCCTTGACCCACACCGCCGCCCTGGCCGGAGCCGCCGCCTTTCCCGCTGCCTCCGCCTTCGCCACTGGTTCCCGACTCGCACTTGTTCGCCACGCAGACCTGCCCGGTGGGGCAGTTGTCGTTGGTGACGCAGGGCGCGCCGCTGATCGCGGGAAAACAACCACTGCTGAACACAGACAACGCCGCGGCGAGCGCGAGACGACGAATAGAGCCCGTGGTGAAGCCCCTACAAAGTCAGTTCCGGCCTTCGACGAAAAAGAGAATGACGGCGGTGACAGCGGCTGCTCCGGCGACGCCGTACGCGACGTTCGCGCCCAGCGACATGCTGTTGGCCTGGGCGACGAGGCCATCGGCCTCCGAACGCGTGCGCGTGGCGGCGGCCGTGGGATCCATCAGCTTGGACGACGCTCCGCTGGCGACGACCCCGAGGCCCGCTCCCACGCCGCCCGCGACGACGGCGCCCCCTGCGGCGACCCAGGTGAAGATGCGCTTGCCGCCTTCCTTCGGCGCAGGCTTCTTCGCGACGATCGCTTCCGGCGTGCCCGACGGCGGGGGGTTCGCCGGCTCGAGCGTCGCGCCGTTCGGCTGCTTGAGGCCGTCATCCTTCCGCGGCGCATCGGCCACCGGCGGCGTCGAGCCCACCGGAGCGAGGTTGATCGTCACTTCCTGCGACCGCACCGCCGACATCGTGAACGTGCGTTCGACCGGCGTGAAGCCTTCGGCCCTGGCGACCAGCTTGTGCGGGCCCGGAGCGAGCTCGGTGGATGCCGGCTGAACGCCCAGGTCCTTGCCGTCGATCTCGATCTTCGCCGTCGCCGGATCCGCGAACACCAGCACCTGCTGCAGGCCGCGATCCTTCAGCTTGCGTTCGAGGTTCGCGATGGAATCCCCGACCGCCTGCTTGTCAGACGCGTCGGGCAGGGCGCGCAGGTAGTCGCGGTAGGCACGCAGCGCCTTGCCTGTCTCGCCCTTGCCGCTTTCGCCCATGAGCTCGTAGCACTTGCCGATGTTGAAATAGATGACGGGGTGGGGGCGCGCTTCGAACGCCGCCTCGAACTTCTGCACCGCATCGCCGTACTTGCCCTGGTCGTAGAGCTTCTTGCCGGCGTTGAAGAGCTCCTTCGCTTTTGCGGGATCAGGCGCCTTCGCAGCAGCAACAGGGGCAGCAGACAGCAGCGAAGCGGCGACCAGGAGCGCAAACATGCGCGTCAATCTGGCAGATCTTTGAGCTCTTTTGTATCGCCGTACGGGTCATTCTTCAGCGGCTTCGCGGGCTTAGTGGGTCGAACCGGCTTCTCGCGCACAGGCCCTGGATCCTTCGCCACCACCGGATCCTTGGCGACCACTCTGGGCTCTTCCTTCTCGAGCGGCACGGTCACCGACGAATCGGCCTCGAAGCGAATCGACTTCGTGGATGGCTTGTACCCCGCGAGCACGAACTGGAACTCGCCCTGCTGGCCCTTCTCGCGGCTCAACGACAGCGGCGTGCTGCCGACCATCACCTTGCCTTCGAACACCTCGGCGCCATCGGGAATCGTCTTGAAGGTGAAGCGCACCGTCGAGACCGCGACGACCGGCATGGGATCTTTTTCCTTCTTCTCGACCACGATCGGAGGCGGGTCGACCAGCTCGGGCTTCGTGGCGGTTCCCTTGCCGGCGAAGAAGACGACGCCCGCTGCGGCAGCCACGGCGAGGCCGACCAGGCCCACGACCATCGGTACGCGGTTCGGCTTGATCGCCGCGAGCTCGTCATCCATCGGCGCCGCGACCGCCGGCATCGCTTCGTCCGTCACCTGCGCCACCGACACGCCCGACTGCGACATCATCGGCAACACACCCGACTTCGGCTTCGCACCCGTCGGTGCCTTCATCGGCAGCTGGGTGACGATGGGCACCAGCGCAGAAAGCGCGGCGTTCGTCTCGGCGGCTTTGCGCGTTGCGACTCCAGTCGTCGCGGTGCGCAGCAGGCCCATCGCGGTGTCGAGCTTGTCGACGACCTCTTCCATCGAGCCCGGCCGTTCGGCGACCTTCTTCTGCAGCATGTGAAAGACGAGCGCTTCGAGCTCGGCGATCACGGGCTTTGCCGGCCCGGGCTCCAACGGCGGAGGCGCAGACGTCATCTGCAGCGCCATCAGAATCGACGGCGTCTCGCCGACGAAGGTCGGCCGGCCGGCCAGCAGCTCGTAGAGAATGAGGCCCAGCGCGTAGATGTCGGTGCGGGGGTCGACGGCGAGACCGGCCGCCTGCTCGGGTGACATGTACTGCGGCGTGCCGACGACCATGCCGATCGCCGTCTGGCCGCCCGAGCCGTGGCCGGTCGAGACCTTCGCGATGCCGAAGTCGAGCACCTTGACGAAGTCGGCCTGCCCGGGCCGCTGCAGCAGCATCACGTTCTCGGGCTTGAGGTCGCGGTGGACGATGCTCTGCTGGTGGGCCGCGGCGAGCGCGCGTGCGACCTGCAGCCCGATGAGCACCACCCGCTGCATCGTCATCGGGCCTTCGCGGCGCACGGTGCTCGCGAGCGTTCGGCCCTCGATGTACTCCATCACGAAGAAGAACCGGCCTTCCTGAGTGCGGCCGAAGTCCGAGATGTCGACGATGTTCTGCTGGCCGATGCGGCTCGAGGCGATCGCTTCGCGCTTGAAGCGGGCGACGAAGTCCGCGTCGTTCGAGAGCTCGGGCAACATCACCTTGATCGCGAAGAGCTTGCCGAGCTCGATGTGCTCGGCCTTGTAGACCTCGCCCATGCCGCCTGCGGCGAGCTTGCCGATGATCTTGTAGCGGTTGTCGATCACCTGGCCGGGCTGCAGCTCGTGGCGGCGATCGCGGCGCGAGGGGCCCGTGTTGGTGTTGGTGTGCTCGAAGCCGGCTTCGGCGCGCGCGACGGCAGAAGGGCGGCGGTACGTCGCGTCGGGACGTTCGGCGGCGTCGAGATCGCCAGGCTTCACGTTCCGGCTGGGCGTCGCGGTGGACATCGTGCCGTGCGGGCCCGACTTCCCGACCACGCGAACGGCGATGTCGACCTTCCCGACCTTCACGAACGCGCCGGGGTCGAGCTTCGATTCGAGCGTGCCGAAGCCGTTGATCAGCACCGTGCCCGAGCCCGCAGTGTCGCGAATCCACCAGCTGCCGTCCGTCTCACGGAAGACTTCGGCGTGCTTCGGCTTGACCATCGACGGCTCGAACCGCAGCTCGCACTCGGGCGATGAGCCGATGAAGAAATGGGCGGAAGGAAATGAGACGACCTTGCTTCCGTGAGCGTCGCTGACGAGGAACTCGAGGTCGTTCATAAAAGCGACTCATGACTTTAGCCGTTCAACGGCCCTCCGCGACCAATCGTTCCTCGGTGTGGGCGCGGCAGCTACAGTCGCGCGCGATGAATCGAAGCCATTGGGGTTGGGGGCATGAAGAGGCGCGGCCGCCGCTGAAGGACGTCGCGCCCCGGGCGGAGGCGTTTTTCGGCGACCTCGAGGCGCAGGTGGCGGTGCCAATCGAAGGTGCGACGGTGTCTTCGCCCCGGGTCGGGCTGCCGGCGGCGTTGAAGGGCTTCGCGTCGCAAGATCGCGAGGCGCGCATTCGCCACACCTGGGGCCGCGGCTACCCCGACCGCTTGAAAGGCTTTCGCGGCGACTTCTCGGCGGCGCCCGACATCGTCGCGACTCCACGAACCGAGGCCGACGTCGTGAAGGCGCTGGAGGTCTGCGAGCGCGAGAAGCTGACGGTCGCTGTCTATGGGGGCGGCAGCAGCGTGGTGCGCGGCATCGAGGCCGTGTTGGGGCGCGGCCATCGCGGCACGGTGAGTCTGGATCTCGCGGCGCTGAACGAGGTGGTCGAAGTCGACGCGACGTCGCGGCTCGCCCGCATTCAGGGCGGTGTGTTCGGCCCGGCGCTGGAACAGCAGCTGGCGATGCACGGCCTCACGCTTCGCCATTTCCCGCAGTCGTTCGAGTTCTCGACGCTGGGCGGGTGGATCGCGACGCGCGCGGGCGGGCACTTCGCCACGCTGTACACGCACATCGACGAGCAGGTGCACTCGGCGCGAATGGTGACGCCGCGCGGCGTGTGGGCGAGCAAGTCGTTTCCGGCCAGCGGAGCGGGCTCGGATCCGAACCGGTGGGTCTGCGGCAGCGAAGGCACGCTGGGCGTCATCACCGAGGCGTGGATGCGGGTGCTGCCGAAGCCCAGCTTTCGCGGCAACGCGACCGTGCACTTCGTGTCGTTCGATTCGGCCGTCGCGGCGACGCGCGAAATTTCGCAGTCGGGGCTCTACCCCTCGAACTGCAGGCTGCTCGACCCGCAGGAATCGATGGTGCACGGCGTGTCGGGCGACGGCTCGACGATTCTGATTCTCGCGTTCGAGTCGGCGGATCATCCCGTGGGTCCGTGGCTCGACCGCGCGTTGGCGATTGCGACTTCGCACGGTGGCACCTGCCCCAGGGGGGCGATGGTCCGAGACGCGCCGGCTGCCGCGCGCGGCACCGACGCAGGCGAGAGCTGGCGTGCGGCGTTTCTTCAGGGCCCGTATCTGCAGGACGCGATGATTCAGCTGGGTGTTATCGCCGACACGTTCGAGACCGCGTGCA
>JAYUXE010000122.1:0-2504 GCA_043753165.1 Archangiaceae bacterium
TTGGTCGACGTGGGCCAGGTGGTGAAGGTGCAGCCGGTGGGCGACGTGACGCACTTGTTCACCGCGGACGGCGCGAAGGCGCTGCGACACCCACCGTGAAGGGGCTGCTGTTGTGTCTGCTGGCGACGTCGGCCAGCGCGGCGCCGCTGAAGCTGTGGCACGCGTACCGCGGCGGCGAAGAACAGGCGCTGCTGCAGCTGTCGAAGGAATTCACGGCGAAGACGGGGCAGGAAGTCGAGCTGCTCGCGGTGCCGTACGACGCGTTCAGCTCGAAGATCACCAGCGCGATTCCGCACGACGCGGGCCCCGACGTCTTCATCTTTGCGCACGAACGCTTGCGGCAGTTCGTAAGGCTGGGCGTGGTCTCGCCTTCTGCGCTGGGCCAGAGCACCCAGTACCTGCAGCCCGCCGTCGATGCGCTCGCGGTCGACGGTATTCATTACGGCTGGCCGCTGTCGCTCAAGTGCCTCGCGCTCTTCTACAACCAGAAGCTGGTTCCCGAAGTGCCGGGCGACACGAAGGCGCTGCTCGCTTTGCTGCCGGCGCTGTCGAAGGCGGACGAGAACCGGTTCGGGCTCGCGTACGAGTCGGGCGATTTCTACTTCCACGCTCCGATCTACTTCGGGTTCGGCGGTGCGCTGTTCGGCCCCGATGGAAAGTCGCAGCTCGACACGCAGCAGATGACGGACTCGCTCGAGTTCATTCGCACGATTCAGGACAACCGGTGGATGCCGCAGGAAGCCTCGGGCGCGCTGGTGAAGTCGCTGTTCAACGACGGGCGCGCGGCGATGGTGATCAGCGGCCCGTGGTTCGCGGGCGAGATCGAGAAGGACGTGGCGTATGGAATCGCCTCGCTGCCGACGGTGAGCGAGACGGGAATTCCGATGCGGCCGTTTCTCGGAGTCGAAGCGGCTTTCGTGTCGTCGAAGTCGAAGCAGCAGGAACAGGCCCAGGCGTTCGCGAAGTTCCTGTCGGAAGCGCCCGCCGCCGTGGTTCGCGCAACGTTGGGGCGACAGATTCCGGCGGCAGTCGGCGCGTACGAGGATCCGTCGGTGCAGAACGACCTCGTCATCTCGTCCTTTCGGAAGGCGGCGCTGCAGGCGGTGCCGACGCCGAACACGCTCGAGATGACGAAGGTGTGGGAGCCGATGAAGCTGGCTCTGCGGGCGGTGCTGCAGGGGCTGGCGGCGCCCGGCGAAGGGGGCGCTTTGGCGGAACGCAGGTATCGCGCGCTGCACCGCGAGGCGCCTCCAGATGCTTCGCCGATTCCGTATCTCTTCGTCCTGATCGCGGTGCTGCTGTTCGGCGGTGGCGTGTTGTGGCGAAGGCGGCCGCGGGTGTCGTTCGCGCGCGCGTATCCGGAAGCGGCGCGGGGGTTGGGGTACGTCGCTCCGGCGGCGGCGGGGCTGCTGGTGCTGGTGGTGATTCCGTTCGCGGTGGGCATCTCGCTGTCGCTGTTTCACCACGACGCGGGGAACTACCGGTTCGTTGGGTTGGCCAACTTCGTCGACATCCTGGCGTCGCGCGGGTACTCGATCACCGAGCCGCTCTCTTTCTATTTCACGCTGGTCGTCACGCTGCTGTGGACGCTGGCGAACGTGGTGCTGCACGTGACGGTGGGGCTGTCGCTGGCGATGCTGCTCAAGTCGCCGCTGCTGCGATTGCGCGGGCTGTTCCGCGTGCTGCTGATCGTGCCGTGGGCGGTGCCGAACTACATCACCGCGCTGATGTGGAAGGGCATGTTCCACCGCCAGTTCGGAGCCGTGAACGCCCTGCTCGATGCGCTCGGCATCGAGCCCATCAGCTGGTTCACACACTTCGCGACGTCGTTCGCGGCGAACGTGATCACGAACACGTGGCTCGGTTTCCCGTTCATGATGGTGGTGTCGCTGGGCGCGCTGCAGTCGATTCCGCAGGATCTCTACGAAGCGGCCGAGGTGGACGGCGCGTCGAAGTGGACGCAGTTCCGGCACATCACCCTGCCCCTGCTGCGGCCCGCGCTGTTGCCTGCGATCATTCTGGGCAGCGTGTGGACCTTCAACATGTTCAACGTCATCTACCTGGTCTCGGGCGGCGAGCCGGGCGGATCGACGGACATCCTGGTCAGTGAAGCGTTCCGTTGGGCTTTCCAGCGCAACGAGCAGTACGGATTCGCGGCGGCGTACTCGGTGCTGATCTTCTTCGTGCTGCTCGGCTGGTCGTCGATCACGCGGCGCCTGTCGCGCGAGGAACCGGCATGAAGCTCAGAGTCATCGCGCTGCACGTCGGGCTGACGATCGTGTGCTTCCTCACGCTGTACCCGGTGTTGTGGGTGGTGAAGATGGCGCTTTCGCCGACGCAGGCGCTGTCGCTGACCATCAGCCCCATTCCGGAAGCGGTGACGCTGGATCATTTCCGCGAAGTGCTCGCGTCGTTCGATGCGCAGGGGCGGTGGTTGTTTGGTCGCCAGCTGTTGTCTTCCCTGGTCGTCAGCGGAGCGACCACGATCGTCGGCCTCGGCCTCG
>JAYUXE010000123.1:0-2502 GCA_043753165.1 Archangiaceae bacterium
GGCGGCGACGGCCTCGCCCAGCTTTTCGTCGATCAGCAGCGGCGTCGCAGTGGGGGGAAGGCCGAGATACGCGTGCACCTTCGTCTCGATGCGCTCGACGCCCAGCGTGTACGGCGTGGGCAGCGCGGGCACCAGCGTGCGGACGTCCAGCGCCTTGTCGGCCTTCCACAGCGCGACGTCGATCGCCTTGAGCAGTGGGTTCTCGCGGTTTCCCCACGGCACGTAGATCAGCGTGTGGCCCGACTTGACGTGCGCGAGCAGCTTCTCGCGCTCGCTGCTGGTGGCGGGCATGGCGCGCATCGCGTTGGCGCCGGTGTGCAGGCGGTCTTCGTCGGACTCGGCGTCTTCGTCGTGGTGCGTCTTGTCGTCGTCGTACAAGCCGCCGTCGGGCAGGGCGTCCATCCACGATTCGTGCTCGACCTGCAGCACGTCTTTCTCGGCGAACTCGACGGCGAGCAGCACGAGGGCGTGTTGTTCGCCGAGGATGTCGAGGCTCTGCTGCACGCGATGCACGGGCAGCTTGTGTTGTTCAGCGAGCAGGTACAGCGCGCGGGCGCCATCGGGCTCAGAACGGTAGGTCGAGACCTTGTCGGCGAAGCTGCCGCGAGCCGCGCCGCGCATGAGGAACGTGGTGAAGGTGCCAGCGAGCACGAGCATGCCGATCACCAGCAGGGGAAAGCGGTCACGCACTCTGGGCCAGCCCTTCTTCGGTCGCCGGTGCGAGAATCGGCTCGCACACGCTGCGGAACGTGTTCCACGCGGACTGGTTGACCTCGAGGTTGCCGTACCAGGCGAAGTCGAACCGCCGCGTCAGCTCGCGAAATGGCGCGAGCACCCGGCCACTGCCCTTGAAGCCGCGGAAGTAGTCCCAGTTGCTGCGGGCAGGGTCGTAGTCGATGGCGCCGTCGCGGTGCAGGCGTGAAAGCAGGGCGAGGTAGAGGTGGCGAATCGCCTCGCGGTATTTTCCTTCGGCGGCGAGCTGATCGGCGAGACCAGCCCAGGTCTCGGGCGGGCGGGCCAGCGCGCCCATCGGGTCGGACGCGAGAGGCGACTGGCTCAGCGACGTGACGTCGGCATCGACGCCCGACGGCGAACGCTTCAGCTGGCCCCGCAGCAACAGCCAGGCGAGCAGGATGACGACCGCGAGGATGCCGACGATGACGACGCCGTTCGACATGCCCATGTCGAAGGCATTGGCGGACGGAGCTTCGAAGTCCTTCTTCGCCTCGTCGCGCCGCATGCCGCGAAGCCACTTGAAGATCGAGTCCCAAAAGCCATTCCACCATTTGCTGAACCACCCGGGCGCCTCGTCGTCTTTCTCGACCGCCGCCTTCTCTTCGGCAGCGGTCACGCTGAACTCGGGGCGCGCAAGAATGGCCTTCGCCTGGTCGCGGGCGAAAGTCGCGTCGGCCTCATCGAGGGCGCGGGTCTGCGAGATGAGGCGAAGGCCCTTCTCGAGCGCCGCGCCGGCGCGATCGCAGTCTTCCAGCTGCCAGGCTTCGTGCTCGACGCTGGCGACGAAGCGGGAAAGGGCCGACTGGTGGGCGGGCGATAGCTGGCCGACGGCGTCGAGCTCGGCCGGGCTGATGCGGTTGGCGAGCCCGCAGTCGTTTACGACTTCGGCGAGACGGTCTTTCAGGTTCTGTGCGTTGGCGGCCGGCTGTTCCTCGTGGCCGGGGGAATAGATGCCCGACCAATCGTCTTCCTGGGCGAGCGCACGCAACGGCAGGCACGCAATCAACAAGCCGACGGCAGCAGCCAAAGGCGCGCGTGGCTTGCGTCGGCGGGGCAGTTGCTCGAGCGCAGAGAGAAGATCGAGCCCTTCCTGGCGCACCCGGCCGTCGATCAGCAGCAGCGTGGCGGTGGCGGCGCGAAGGGGCTCGTACAGCGCGAACGTCGTGGCGACGATGGTGGCGACCCAGGTGGCGTTGTCGAGCGAAGTGAACCGTTCGGCGAACGTGAGGTCGAGCGCGAGCAGAGACCTGCCGAGGTAGATGAACGCCGAGACGACGATGTGCAGGTTGAGGGCGACGAGCACCTGGGAAAGCCCGCAGAGCCGCACCCAGCCGGCGGTGTGGCGCGCGGGTCCGAGCAGCTTCGAGCCGGTGCTGAAGACTGCCAGCGGGTGACCCTGGCCGCGCATCGCCACGGCATACGAGACGTTGTGCGCGCCGAAGAACAGAAAGCCGACGCCCACCGACAGCGACCAGATCAGCGCGTTGAGAAAGGCGGTGAACGCCGCGGTGATGACGAGGCTGGGGGTGCGCGCGAGGGCGGCGACGAAAGAGCGCCAGGCGACAGGCTCTTCGGTCTTGAGCACCTGGCCTTCGAGGAAGTGACAGGCGGCGCCCATCGAGATGGCGCGAAAGATCCACGCCGCGGTGAAGCAGGCGACGGGAAAAAGAAGAGACCGCCGTTGACCGATGGTGTCGACGAGGTGAAAGAGGGCGGCGATGACGGCGGCGCCCGCGGGCAGGGTGAGGCTCCACACGCCGGTGGAAC
>JAYUXE010000124.1:0-5981 GCA_043753165.1 Archangiaceae bacterium
GCCTGCGCCGCTTCTTTCACCCGCGGGTCGGCGCTCAAGCCCAGCAGATCCGTGCTGTCGGCGTTGAGCACCCGGCGCCCGCCCAGCTCGAGCTCGCCCTGACCCGGCAGCCCATCAACCGACTCGTACGTCTCGGCCTGCGCGACACGTTCGTTGGCCCAGCTGACGAATGACTCGAGGAATCCCGGCATGCGCACCGGTTGTACAGCATTTGAACCGAACGTCGAACGGGGCTACGAGAACCAGCCGTGACGACGGCGCTCACCTGGCTCGCCCAGGCCTTCTTCCTCTACCTCGCCGCCACCTTCGTCTTCGACGCGCTTCACTGGGCGTTGCACGCGGCCCACCGGTCGTCATCGCCCGCGCTTCGCTTCGTCGGTGCGTTCCACCAGACCCATCACGATTTTCTCAACCGGTCGCTGACCTTCGACGATCGCCTCGTCGGCGCGAACTTCTGGCGCCACCGCACCGGCGAGCTCTTCACGCAAGTCGCAGGCACGTCGCTGGGCTTCCTCTTTCTTGCCTGGCAGCCCGTCGCCGCCACGCTCGCGATCTTCATCGGCGTCTTCGCCGTCGGCGTCGTGCTCGAGGGCAAAGACAGCAACCACCGCGCGCAAAAGACGATCTCGGCTCCACTCGGGTCCGTCTTCGTCGGCCTGCCGTACCACTCGCTTCACCACGTCTTTCCTGATCGTTACTTCGGTTCCGTCACCACCGCCTTCGATCGGATTTTTGGCACTGGGTGCCAGATTGCCGGGCGCCGCGTGATTCTCACCGGCGCGTCCGGCGCGTTCGGATCGCCGATGAAAGCCCTGCTCGAACGCGAAGGAGCGACCGTCACCGCGCTTCCCCGCTCCGAGTTCGAGACGGCTGATTTTTCGACCGCCGACATCCTCGTCCTCGCCCACGGCAGCAAGGTCGACGCGGCGATGCACGCCAACTGCGATTCCTTCGTCGCGTTGATCGAACGCTTCCGCGCTCAACGAAAGGGCCTCGTGCCGCCCGAGGTGTGGGCCGTCGGCAGCGAGATCGAATGCCACCCGGCGTTCAGCGAAGACTTGAAGATCTATTCGGCCAGCAAGCGTGCCTTCGCCCGCCACGCGCACCGGTACTTCCACGCGCCCGATCTCATCTACCGCCACATCGTGCCGTCGGCCTTCACCTCACCGATGGGGCCGGGCCTGATGAGTGGAAAGTTCGCCGCCGCCTACGCGTGGTTCCTGATCAAGCGCGGCTTCCGTTACGTGCCCGTCAGCTATACGGGCATCGCCCTGGTGAACTACCTGAAGTTCGCCGTCCTCCCCAAACTCAAGAGCCCATGCTGACGACCCTGCTGATCGCCGCCGTCTTCTCTGCCGCCCCCGAAGCCCAAGACCTGATCGACGGCGCTGAAATCGGGAACGCCGACGGCTACGTCGCGTTCGAAAGCCGCGGAAAGTACCACGCCGAAAAGATCGACAAGGCGAAGGGCAACACCGTGCTCAAGGGTTCCTGGACGCTGGCCGACGGCGTGGTCGACGTGAAGATCTCGAGCTGCAAGGGCGCCGCGTGCAAAGAGCTGAACAAGCCGTACAAGGCGAACGTCACCGCCGCCGCCGACCGCGCGCTGCTGGTGAAGGCGCCCGCCGATTCCCTGTTCCCCAGCGGCAGCTACTATTGCCACTACCTCGGCTGCGAGAAGCGCATCGGCGTCACCCTGGTCTCGAAGAACGCGAAGGCGAGCAGCGTCGGCTTCGTGCTCGACACGCTGATCGAGAAGAACAAGGGTCGCAACACCACCATCGTCTGGTGGGGCGCCAGGCTCGCCGAGGAAGTGAAAGCCACGCGCCTCGAGTACTGCACCCGCGAAGAAGCGCGCGCGAAGAAGGGCGCCGAAGACGCAGCGGCCGATTTGTCGGGCCTCGCCTGGGTCGGCAAGCTCGAGCCCGTCGCCAGCACCGAGAAAGACTGCCTGTGGGACGTGCGGCTGGTGCTCGCCGACAGCTTGATGCCGCCTGCCCGCGTTCATTGACTGCGGGGGCAGGGCGCTGGTACGAGCCGCGCCCCTCCGGATCACCCGGGCCGCACCGCTGGCAAGCGCCATGTGCGAGAGACACAAGGAAGCCACATGAAAGGCGTAATCGGTATCAAGGTCGGCATGACGTCCGTGTTCAACGAAGAAGGCATGGCCATCCCGGTCACCGTCATCGATGTGAACAGCTGCATCGTCGTCGGCAAGCGCACCCTCGAGAAAGACAAGTACTCGGCCATCACCCTCGGCTGGGGCGAAGTGAAAGAGAAGCGCCTGTCGAAGGCGCAGATCGGCCACTTCAAGAAGGCGGGCGCTGCGCCCCGCAAGTTCCAGAAGGAATTCCGCGTCGACGCCGAAGAGGCCGCCAAGTTCAACCTGGGCGACGCCGTGAAGTCCGACCTGTTCACCAAGGGTGAGCTCGTCGACGTCACCGGCGTGACCAAGGGCCGCGGCACCCAGGGCGTCATGAAGCGCTGGAACTTCCGCGGCTTCGGCCAGACGCACGGCACGCACGAGTACCGCCGTCACCCGGGCGCGATCGGACAGCGCAAGACGCCGGGCCGCGTGTACCCGAACAAGAAGTTGCCGGGCCACTACGGCGTCGAGAACAACACCACCCAGAACCTCGAAGTCGTCGAAGTCATCGCCGACAAGGGCCTGCTGCTGGTGAAGGGCGGCGTCGCGGGCCACAACAACGGCATGCTGATCGTGCGCCCGTCGGTGAAGGTCGCGACCCGCGCCGCCCACAAGGCCGGCAAGAAGTAAGTCGCAACCTTTCAACCGTGCGCAGAAGCCTTTGGGCAGCGTTGGTCGTGTCGTTCACCTGCGCATGCGGGTCGAGCGGCCCCCAGCCGTTGCCCATCGGCAGCAACTGCGATCCCACCGCCGGCAGCGCCGTGTGCGCCGACGGCCTCTGCGTGGGGCTCGATTCGAAGTCGGGCTTCTGCACCAGCAACTGCGCCAACGACAGCGAGTGCCCGGCGGATTACCTCTGTCAGGCCGCTGGCCGCTTCGGCAAAGTCTGCAAGCCGTTGGATGGCTGCAAGGTCGACGTCGACTGCCCGGCCGGCCACAGCTGCAACGCGTCCACCGGCAATTGCTACATCAAGGTGAGCCGCACGCTGTGCTCGCCCTGCCAGGACCTGCTGCAGTGCCCCACGGGTGGCGCGTGCTTCTCGGCGATCGGCTCGGGCGAACAGTTCTGCACCGGCCCGTGCGGCGCGAACGACGCATGCCCCACCGGCTTCAAGTGCAAAGACATTCCTGCTGGCAAGGACATGGCGACGATTCGCCAGTGCGTGCCCGTCACCGAGTCGTGCAACTTCGGCAAAGAGCTCTGCGCGGCGTGCAACGGCGACGCGGAATGCGGGGGCGCCTTCGACGTCTGCGTTCGCAACGTCGTGTCGGGCGAGACCTTCTGCGGCCGCGACTGCAACCCAAAGAAGAATCTGTGCCCGAGCCCCGGCTGCGAGCCCGAGAAGCTTCAGAGCGCGCAGAACCCCGAATGCCCCACCGGCTTCTCGTGCACGAACCTCGGGCAGAGCTCGGAGCGCGATCTCAAAGGCCCGTACCAGTGCGTGCCGAACTCGAACACGTGCGTGAACTACTGCAACGCCGCGCCCGCGGACGAGATCACCCAGCTTCGCCAGTGCGGCCTCGGCAAGACGTGCGCTTCCGAGACCTGCCAGGGCGCCACCGACGGCCGCGAGTGCGCGCCGTGCATCGACAACGACGACTGCCGCAAGGGCTCACACCCCGAGAACCGCTGCATCGTGAACAACTGCCCCAGCTGCCCCTTCAAGGGCGAGGCCTTCTGCGCGTCGCCGTGCGCCGATGACGCTGCGTGCGGCCGCAGCTTCGGCTCAGGCTTCGTCTGCAACAAAGTCGCGGACACCAGCGGCGCGATGAAGAGCTACTGCCTGCCCCAGCGCGGCACCTGCAAATCGGGCCTCGGCCGCCTCGGCGACAACTGCATCAAGAATGGCGCCGCCGACTGTGTCGCAGGCGTCTGCCTCAAGGCCGGCAACACCTCGCTGTGCAGCCTGCCGTGCACCAACGACAGCCAGTGCGGCGACACGCGTTACCGTTGCTGCGAGTCGGGCACCGAAGGCTACGACTGCTCGGACGACAAGCGCACTGCGACGGGGCCGAAGTCGGGCGCGGGCGTCTGCGCTCCACTGGGCGGTCTGTTCGGCGATGACTGCACCCCGGGCCGTTCGCCGTGCCAGACGGGCACCTGCCTCGACCTCGGCACGGCGCGGGTCTGCAGCGTCACCTGCGCGAACATGACGGCCTGCCCGTCGGGCTTCACGTGCCGCAAAGCTTCACTGCCGAATGCATCAGGCGTCGTCGATGTCTGCTTCCCCCAGGGTGGGGGCGAAGCGGGCGCCGATTGCGCGTTTGGGCCGGCAGCCTGCGCAAGCGGGCTGTGTATCCGCAAAGACTCGGGGCCGATTTGTACGTTGGGCTGCATGACCGACAGTGAATGCCCTGCTGAATGGGCGTGCGAGACGGTTCGCGATGTCACTGAACAGTCGGTGCGGGTCTGCGTGCCGAACTCCCTGAGATAGGCGACAAAAGCGTTGTTCGCACGGCACGTTGCTGTGCTAGGCACGCGCGGCTCAAAATGGTTCGACGGGCTCTTTTTCTCATTTCGGCACTGAGCACGTTGACCGCGTGTCAGGACCGCTCGCGCACGCGGGCCGTCGTCGAGCCCTTCGTCGTGGTTCCGGGGACGGCGCAGGTCGATACGGGCGCTCCGAAAGTGCTGGTCGACCCGACGAAAGACAACACCGATTTCGCGATCAACACGCCCCGGCAGTGCGACGTGTTTCAGCAGCTGTCCGTGCGCAAGGTCGACATCCTCTGGGTCGTCGACAGCTCGGGCTCGATGGCCCCGAAGCAGGCCCGCCTCGCCGCGAGCTTCCAGGGCTTCATCAACCAGCTCGTCACCGCGAACCCGCCCATCGACTTTCACATCGCCGTCGCCACGACCGACACCGATGATCCCGCGACCCGCGGCGCCCTGCGGCCCTGGACGATCGGCGCACTGACCAACGATCACATCGCGTGCGTTCCCCAGCTCGCGGGCGGCACGCTGTGCAACACCAGCCCGATGGTCTCGGGGGCCACCACCAGCGCCGTTCAGGCCTTCGGTCAGATGTCGCTCGTCGGCACCACCGGCAGCGCGCAGGAACGCGGCCTGCTCGCGACCTACCTCGCGCTCACCAACCCCGCGAACATCTCGACCGCTGCGGCCGAGAAGTTCATTCGCGCCGACGCCGCGCTGTACGTGATCGTCGTCAGCGATGAGGACGATTCGTCGTGCAACCCGCTCGTCAGCCAGATCGTGTGCACCGCCGACCCGGGCTGTCGCTGCGCCGCTGACACCGCGCTCGGCGGGGCGAACGCGTACGGATCCACCGCGTACTTCACGCGCTTCCTCGAGACGTACAAAGGCTACGGCAACCAGGATCTCGTCGCGCTCGCCGCAGTCGTCGCCGTCGATGGTGACGCCGACGCCGGAGTGCCCGCGCAGTTCGGCGATCTCGTGCAGCACATCGGCTGCTGCCGTTCGACCTCCGGGGCCCCTTGTCCCAAGTCGGGCACCAACGCGGCGCTTCCGGGCAGCGGCATCGAGGTCGGGTACTTCGGCTCTCGCTACTTGAAGGTCGCGGCCGACACGGGCGGGGTCGCGGTCAACATCTGTGAGTCGGACTCGACCGACGGCGGCACGTCCTTCTCCGGAGCGCTGGCTTCCCTCGGCTACGCCGCCTCAGGGCTTCGCAAAGAGTTCCGCCTGCTGCGTGGCCCCGACCTTCGGCCGATGCAGGGCAGGGCGACGGGCGTCGAGCTGTACGTCGCGACCTCGACCGCGCCCACCTGCCAGGTCTCAGGCAATTGCCCCATGGGCCAGCTTTGCCGGTCGGGCCGCTGCAGCAAGAAGCTCGACGTCAATCTGAACCAGACC
>JAYUXE010000125.1:0-5964 GCA_043753165.1 Archangiaceae bacterium
CTCGGCATGAAGCGACAGCAGATCTTCGACCCGCTTGTGCGCGACCACCCGGCTCACCGACAAAACAATCGGCGCCCCGGCCTCGAGCGCACCGTCGGCCTGGTCGGGGTCGAACCGCGCCTCTTCCACGAACAACGGCACCAGATGCACGTTGCGATGCCCCGCGGCCTCGAGCTCGGCCACGTTCAACGCCGACACGCCAATCGAGAGCTCGACCGAATCCGCCATCGCCGCGAGCTGCGCACGACCGGAGACCAGGGCCTCTTCGAGCCGCGTGCCCGCGTAGAAACGCGCCGGAGTGATGTTGTGAAAGACGACGCCGCGCCGGCAGTCGAAGTGCATCAACCGCCCGGCCCACTCGGACGCGATGCCGTGGTGGTAGAGCACGAGGTCGCCGGGCGCGGGACGCAGCTGCGACGCCGGCTTCACCAGCGATCGAAATCTGGGCGCGACTTCGCCTGCGCAGAGCTGACCGGAAAACCCGAGCCGCCGCAGCAGCGCCTGGAAGCCGACCGCGGCCTGACCCATCGCGTCGCCGGGTGAGAAATTCGCGAGGAGCTGATGAACTTCCATCGGCCCGGCTCACTACTACGACTGGCTCAGGACAGGCGAAGGTCGGTGTTCCGGGCCTGAATGAACGACCCATCGAACGTCTCGAGCACGCCTTCCAGCAGCGCAACGCTCATCGGGTCCATCTGCAGAAACTGGGCGCCCAGGCCCGTCGGCGTCAAGCGCGCGACGCGGCAGAACGCCTCGACCATGCGCGCGTCCTTCGCAGGGCTGAACTGCACATGAATCGTGCTCCCCAGCGGCGCCACGTTGTGCGTCGTGATGAACAGCCCCGCCTTCGAGAGGTCGGACGCGTAGTCGACCTCGTACGGAGCGTCCGTCTTCTCGTGGTGCTGAACCAGGATGCGAACCGGATGGCGGGTGTACGCGCGGCGTTCGGGGCTCATGAAGGCGCGAACCATCGTCTTTCCCCCTTCCGCGTTTCAAGGGGGCCCATGTAGGGCAAGCGCGCCTATAAGCACCGCGTGCGCATCGCGATGGACGCGTCGTTGTGGGACGAGCCGACGACCGGCATCGGCCTCTACACGCGCGCACTGCACGGCGCTCTCAGCGCAACGGGGACGAAGGTCGAACGCTGGGGCGCGGTGCGAAGTGGCGAGTTCCCGCGCCGCCGCATGTCGCGCACCCGCTTCTTCCTCGAGCAGGCGCCGAAGCTGCTCGACCGCGAAGTGCCTGACGTCTTCCACGCGGTGAGCAACTTCAACCTGCCGCTGCAGAAGATCGCCGGCGTGAAGCTCGTGCTGACGGTGCACGACCTCATCCCGCTGCTGCTGCCCGACACCGTGTCGACGGCGTTCCGCTGGCAGTTTCGCCTCTGGCTCGCGCGAAGCCTCAAGGTCGCCGACGCGGTGGTCTGCGTCAGCGACACGACGCGCGACAGCCTCCTGCAGCACTTCGACGACTGCGACCCCGCGCGCGTTCACACCGTGCACAACGGCGTCGATCACATCGACGCGGTCGCGAAGCCCGATCGCATGACGGTGCAGTACCTCGACGCGCTGGGTCTGCCCGATTCCTTCTTTCTCTACGCCGGAGCGCTGGACGCGCGGAAGAACGTGGGCCTCGTCGTCCGTGCGTGCGATCGATTGCGCGCCGGCGGACACCACCCGACGCTGGTGATCGCCGGCCAGCCCTGGTTCGGCAGTGAAGGCATCGAGCGCGAAGTGAACGCGGCGAAGGCGCGCGGGCTCGACGTGCGAATGCTCGGCTACCTCGCCGACCCCGTCTTCTATGCGCTGATGCGCCGCGCCGGCGTCTTCGTCTTCCCGTCGCGGTACGAAGGGTTCGGCCTGCCGCCGCTGGAAGCGATGCACCTGGGCGTGCCCACCGTCATCTCGACCGCAGGCGCGCTGCCGGAAATCTGCGGCGACGCGGCGGTGAAGGTCGACCCCGACGACGACCACGGCCTCGCGTTCGAGTTGCTGCGGCTGTTGGAAGACCCGAAGGCGCGAGAGGCGCTGGGAAAGAAAGGGCAGGCCCGCGCGGCGGCCTTCACGTGGGAAGCCGCGGCAACGAAGCTGCTGAAGATCTACGGGTAGCCGCGCCAGACCCAGATCAACGCATCGACCAGCGTCGACCTGTACGCCTCGCCGGCGCAGTGCCCCAGCGTCTTCGCGAGCACGTAGCGGCGGTGGTAGCCCCTGGCGGCCAGCGCGGCCGACATGCGGTTGTTCGCCATCACCCAGTTGTGGTGGCCGGCCTCCGGCGCGTTGTAGCCATTGTCGAATTCATTCACGTTGAGGAACGCGCGCACCGGCTTCACTGGCTGGTTGGCGATCAGCTGCAGGCTCGAGTGGTACTCCCACGCGCCCAGCGGGTAAATCGGCGACTCGGGCTGGCCGGCATTCTGCTGCGCGACGAACGTGCCCGAATAGCTGATGACGCGGCGGAACAGGTCGGGGCGGAACCAGGCCATCGTGAACGCCGCCGCGGCGCCCGAGCTGCAGCCGTAGGTCGCGCGGCCTTCGGGGTCGCTGGTGAAGCCGATGTTCGGGTACGCCGCTTTGATCGCCGTGTCGCTGAGCACGGCCGGCAACACTTCGAGCTCGATGAAGCGCGCGTAGCGGTCGGACATCGTGTCGTACTCGAGGCCGCGTTCACTGCCGAGCGAGTCGTCGCCGCCGTTCTGCACCGCGATCGCGATGAACGGCGGAATTCGCCGCGCCGGGTCCGTCGCGACGGTGAGGTTGTCGATGGCAAACGCGATCTCGTTGATCGGCCCCGGCCCGTCTTGAATCACCAGCAGCGGGGCCTTCGTGCCGTTGACGTATTTCGCCGGCACATAGACGCGAATGTTCCGGGTGAGGTTGCGCGTCTTCGCGGGGTTCAGCGTCGGGTCGGCGCCGTCGAAGATGACGGACTTCGTCGAGTCCATCGTGACGTTGAAGAACTTGCCCTTCGGGTTGCCCCGGTCGGTCAGGTCCAGCGGCGTGGTGAACGGCGGCATCACCACGAAGTCGCCGTCGCCCGCGTCGCCCACGTCGGGCTTGCCAGCGTCGAACCCGGCATCGACGCCCGCATCGACCCCTGCGTCGACGCCCGCATCGAAGCCCGCATCGGGGACGCCGGCATCTGGCACGCCGGCATCCGGCCCACCGGCGTCGGGGTTTCCAGAATCGGTGACGACCATGACGCCCGAATCGACCCCGCTGTCGGCGACGGCGGCATCGTGCGGCGTGGTGATGGTTGCGCCACAGCCGACGAGAAGCGACAGGGCAGCGAATCGAAGTGCGCGCATGCGCGGCAGACTACTCGACGGTCAACCAGCGCACCGTGCGATCCGAGCCCGCGACACCCAGACGCCCCGCTTCGTCGAAGCCGAGCGAGAGAACGTCACCGGCGTGCAGGCGGATTTCGGCGTGTAACGCGAAGGACTCGGTGCTCCAGAGGTAGACCGCGCCGTCGTCGGCGCCTGCGGCGATCCACCTGCCGTCGCGGCTGAAAGCGAGCGCTCCGAGGCGATCGGTGGCGGCGACCAGCTGCGCGCGGGCGATGCCGGTCGCGACGTCCCACAGCGTGACGCGACGATCTTCCCCACCCGACGCCAACGTCTTCCCATCGGGGCTGAAGCGAAGCGCGCCGATCGCGCCGTCGTGGCCTTCGAGGCGCCGCACCTCTTTTCCCGTCGCCGCTTCGACCAGCGAGATGAGCTTGTCCGACCGCCCAATCGCGAGCGCCGTGCCGCCGAAAGCGAGCGCATTCACCAACGTGTCCTTCTCGCGAAGAATCTCGCGGCCGAACTCGAGGCTCCACAGCACGAAGGTCCCGTCGTCCGTGCTCCACGCCGCGCGCAGCCCATCGTCAGCGACCGCGACCGCGCGCACCTTTGCTTCGGACTTCTCGAGTACGCGCGCGATTGCGTCGGCGCCCCACGCGAGCACCTGGCCGTCTTCCGAGCCCGACAACCCGACGGCGACGGCAGTGACGGGAAGCGCGTGGGCAGCTCCGGAAATCGCGAGCGCATTTCGCGCGCCGACGAGCCGCATCACCTTTGCGTCGCGAAAGCCGATCACCACCGTGCCGTCGGCGGTCATCGCGGCGGCGGTGGGTTCCATGCCGAGCTCGGGCAACACCGGGGCGCGCGCGTCGGCCGGCCAGTTCCACGCCTCGAGCGTTCGACCCTTCGTCGCGACGTACAGCGTCGGCCCGCCTGGCTCCGCCGCATCCGCCGCGAGCCCCGTGATGCCCGAGCCGAAGCCGGAAATTCGCGCGACCGCCCGGCCCTGCGCCCACGCGCGCACCGTGCCGTCCGCGCTGCCCGAGACCAGCGGCCACGTTCGCGTCGACGCCAGCGCCGTCACGTCGTCGACATGTCCCACCCACTTCGGAGCGCCCGCTTCATTCACCAGAAACAGATTCCGATCCAACCCGACGACGAGCCCCGCGGGCGTCCACCGCATCGCCGTCACCTCGCGGTCCAACTTGATGACGGGCTCCTTCCCGGCTTCGAAGACGCGAACGCCGTCGCGGCCATTGGAGGCGAGCGCGACACCCGCGGCGATCGAGCGCACGGGCCCGTCGTGCTTCGCCACCCGCTGCGTCTCGGCCGACGCGCGGGTCCAGCTGCGAACCTCACCATTGCGAAGCCCCGCGTAGATCGTCCCGTCGGACGCGGCGATCGACAGCGGCTGGGCCGGCAACCCGACGCTCGAGGTCGTCTGCTTCGTGCGCGGATTCCACGCGCGCAGAATCTTGTCGTCGCCGCCGGTGACGAGCACGTCGTCGTCCACGAACACGGCGGCCTGCTGCCAGCCGGGGCCGCACGGAAGCGTGGCCGTCTCTTTTCCTTCAGCGTCGTAGAGGACGACGCCCCCGAGCGTGGCGCACGCGACCAGATCCCCGCGGGCCGCGATCGCCGCGCAGCCATTCGGCACCACCACCGACCACACCTTGCGCGGAATTCCCGAGAGCCGCGTCAACGCCGCGACTCCGCGCCCGAGAGGAACGTCTTTTGCTTCTTCCACGCGCGCCGCGGCCGCCGCGACATCGCCCTCGTCCCAGGCCGCCTGCGCGCGTTCAGCCACGGCCTTCGCCAGCGCGAGTCGGGATCCTTCTTCGGCTTTCGAACCGGCAGCGGTCGCGTCATCGGCCGCGATGCGGGCGCGCGACCAGAGAAGCAGGGCGGCCACCAGCGCCAACGCGAGACCACCCGGGAGCAGCGCCTTCGGACGCTTGCGTTCCACGTGCACGCCGAGCGCGAGGTTCAGCGCCTCGGCCATCTCGATCGCCGACGCGAACCGCTTCGCGCGATCGCGTTCCAACGCCTTCATCGTCACGGCGATCAGCTCGGCCGGCGCCTTGCGTTCTTCCGCGGCGATGTTCGGCACGGGCGACGCCGTCACTGCAGCCAGCATCTCGGCGTTCGTCCTTCCCTCGAACGGCGTGCGGCCGGTGAGCAACTGAAAGAGCATCACGCCAAGGGACCAGACGTCGCTTTGCGCGTCCATGTGCTCGACTTTCCCGTGCGCCTGCTCGGGGCTCATGTAGCGAGGCGTGCCCATCGCCTGGCCCGCCATCGTCTGGCTCTCGCTGCGCGCTTCGCCTTTTCCGATCGTGCTCGGTCGATCTCCCAGGGTGGTGCCCGGCCCACTGCCGTCGCTGCGAAGCGGCACGTCGGCCATTCCGCGCGCGCGGGCCAGCCCCCAGTCGACGACCTGCGTCTGGCCGAACGAGCCGACCATCACGTTGTCGGGCTTCAAGTCGCGGTGGACGACGCCGCGCGAATGCGCGAACGCGACCGTCTGCACGACGTCGAGCAGGTGCGGCATCAGGCTCAGGCGCTCTTCCAGTGACGCGCAGCCGTCGAGCGCGTTGGCCAACGTGCGGCCCTGCACGCGCTTCATCGCGTAGTACAGCGAGCCGTCGTTGCGCTTGCCGAGCTCGTAGACGGGGACG